>JAYTWB010000467.1:0-2595 GCA_043743655.1 Cyanobacteriota bacterium
ATTACGCAATGCGACATAGGTTTGCCCAAAGCCACTATGCCCCAATACTTGCTCAATGGTGTATCGACCATCTTTCAGTTTCTCGCCAACTTGCCACGCCATAAACTTTTACGTTGAAAATTATCTATAAATTATCGTAGCTCGAAGATTGCTATTGTGTGAGTCCCTGCGATATAGCAATACCCCAGATGATTTTTCCCAGAATTAAGCAAAGCCAGTTTGTACCGATTAACATCCCATACCTCTTCCAGACTGGATATCCTGCCAGATGATCACGAGTGCGATCGCATAGTTTTGACCATCCTCTTTGCCAATCCTTAACTCGATACCATTCCTGTTTCCATGTCAGATAACCAGCGATCAACCCTAGCGCCAACCCCGCCAAAATCAAAAATATTCTGGGTACGGTGGGCAAAGTCACAAAAAGCACAAACCCGAATAGTGCTAAACACACCACACTTGCCCAACTGCTGACCGTGCGATCCTTAGACAACGTAAAGCCAAAAATTCCTGTCAAAGCGATCGATGCGATCCATGTTAGCCCTGTCAACTTCGTACTCAATGTCGCCGATAGTAACAATGCCAACAACACCGAAGCTGTGCCATTCCATAACAACCAACCCACAGGAACTTGTGGCGGTGTAGTCGTTAACGTAGCAGGATCGCGATTGATGAAAGCTTGTTTAGTCGTTTTCGTAGAGGAAAATGATTCGGGCAGTGCATCAAGCCAATTTCGCAACAGAGGACGCGACTTTGAATCTAGACTCATCGCTTGCAAAATCGCTGCATTGAACTTCAAAGATAGATTTGAGTTCCACTCTATCGGCGCTCTGAGATTATCCTGATCGGAAACTTTCCTTTTCCAAAAAGATTCAGGACTTTGGCTAGTGACTGCATAGTAAAGCGTTGTACTCAGAGCATATACATCCTGTGCGCCGCGCCTTGCATCCACTTTGCTGTCATAGTAAGGCACATAGGCATTTTGTGCCTGTTCGCTCGATGTGGACTGCGGCGTGATCTGCTGTGCAGGTACAAACCCCGTCAAGATCGCAAGATCATCGTCAGTGAAAATAATTTGTTTGGGTTGAATATTGTGATGCTCAACTTTGAGGGCATGAATCTCTTGCAAAGCCTCGATAATCCCCCGAAAATAGGCGATCGCATTCTGCTCCTCCATTGGTTGCCCCCGTATAACCTTGTCCTTGAGGCTTGTTCCTGTTACTGACTGCATCACCAAATAAGGCGCATCATTTTCCTCAAAAAATACCGTTTTAGGCAAACTATCATGGGAAACGGAAGCGATCGCCTTAGCTTCATGGGTCATTTGCTTAATGAACTTCTGATAATTATCATCACCAACCAAACTGCGATCGACAGTGTAAATTGTGCAGTTAGTTTCATTACCCTCATCATTCCTCGCGATCGCCGCCCAAGTGCAACCAAATCCCTGCTTTTCCTGAGTAACAATCAGCTTATACTTCCCGTTTTGTAATTCTGTCACCCTCAAGCCCTCACTGCCTAATCTTTCCAAGATTTTAGCGTATAAGCAGACAATACCAAAAAATCATTTAAGGCATTCATTCAACAATAACGCGCAACAAGTAAACAATAAAATTCGCATCTTTGCCACCAGATTTCGCATCTCATGGCATATTAAAAACTTGCTTTTCGCGATCGCCTGATATGGTCACTTTTAACTTTTGGTGTAGGAGTTTTTGGCATGGTTGGGTCGAGGCTCACGGATCGCTTTCATATTCTGAAACGCATTGCATCAGGCGGATTTGGTGAGACTTTTTTGGCTCAAGATACGCACAATATGAATAATCAATGTGTGGTGAAGCGGTTACTGACTCAGAGCGATCCGAGGGTGCAGAAGTTGTTTGACCTAGAGGCAAAGAAGCTATACAAGTTAAAGCATGAAGGAATTCCTAAACTAATTGCTTATTTTGAGGACGGGGGACAGTTTTATTTGGTGCAGGATTTCGTGGATGGTCACACGCTGAATGATGAAATTAATTCCACAACCAAATGGACAGAATCACAGGTAATTGATTTTTTGTTGGAGGCGTTGGAAATCTTAGCCTATGTGCATAGCCAAGGTTCAATCCATCGCGATCTCAAGCCTGATAATATGATGCGCCGTCATGCCGATCTCAAACTGGTGATGATTGATTTTGGAGCAGTGCGGGAAGTACGACAAACGCCTAGCAATATGGCGATCGGCGCGGCGAGTTTCGCTCAGACGGTGATCGGTACAGATGGTTATATGCCTGCGGAACAGGCACATGGGGAACCGAAATTTGCTAGTGATGTTTATGCGGTTGGTTGTATTGCTATTTATGCTTTAACGGGGGTGTCACCTAAGAAGTTTGAGAAGGATAATTATGAGATTCGCTGGCGGCATTTGGTTCAGGTGAGTAATCGGTTGGGGGCGATCGTTGACAAGATGGTGCGCTATGACGTTCGGGATAGATATGTGAATGCAGGGGAGGTTTTAACTGCGTTAAAATCTTTGTCGATTAATCGGAATCAGACTGTTCCGCCAGTGAGTTCTGTTATATCTCCTAATTCTATAAATAAAACGCCCCGTGTCTC
>JAYTWB010000468.1:0-7520 GCA_043743655.1 Cyanobacteriota bacterium
CCGAGCTAATGAGCTTGAGTAAACTTGCTCACAAGTTAGAAGATATGCTGGAGATTTTACAACATAATCAATTTGGCGATGAATTTTGCGATCGCACTACGATCTTTGAGCTGTTAAGTCATAGCATCGATGAAGTTGCCTCGATAATCTCTCAGGCGGTGAGTTTGCCGACTAATTCCTTGATTGACATTGAGATTGATCTAGAGTTATTACAAAAATTAGACTCAATATTAGAAAATGTCAAAGTGCAAGAAGGTAATGTAAATATTATTATTCCCGCAAATAATATTCCATCAAGTAACACCCAATTAAATACCAGTCCAATAAATATTAGTCCAATCGTTATATCTTCCTTAGAAAGAGACTTGGAAGATTGTATTAGACGAGTAGAGACTAAATTATTATCAAATTCTGTGACTTTGCCAGAAGCTAGGATTAGAGAAGAACTGCAATATTTTTGTGAAGAATGCTTTTTGTTAGGCGAGACACTAAGTCTAGGCTGGTTGGTTAATACTCTCGAACCTTTTGAGGCTTATCTCCAACAAAATCCAGCGATCGCACTGCTTTTATCAGAAACTCAACTTGTGATCAATAGTGTGCGATCGCAAAGACTGCAATATTTGTATCCTCAATTAGCGATTGCTGATCAACCAGAAGCGATCCTAGAAATGCCAGCGATCGCTCCTCCATCTATTAATCAAACTATTAATCAGATACCCGACTTAACCACTGAGTTAATTCCTGAAGCGATTTCTTATTTACGGATTCCATCTGCACAAATCGAAAGTATGACCAATACAGTCGCCGAGTTGATCTTGCGCCATGAACGTCTGCTCAGGCAACAACAACAATTAGGAAAAACTAATAAAAATCTCCAGTCTCTTGTATTGCAAATGGCTCCACTTCAGGATCAAGTGCAGAAAATTTATGATGAACTAGCAAACAATCAAATAAACAATCAAACAAGTAAACAAACAAATAAACAAGCTCCTATCGATAGTGATTTCGACCGATTAGAACTCGATCAGTATTCTTCTTCGCATAGCACCCTTCAAAATCTGCAAGAAGTTCTATTACGAGTCAAAGAAAATCGTTCTGATATTGATCTTAGTCATCGCGAGTTGGGAGAAGAAATTGAATATCTAAGACAAGACCTCGATCGCATCTATACCCAGCTAACCCAATCCCGTCTTGTTCCTTTTAAAAATCTTGCTAATCGATTTTTGCCGCAACTTAAGCGGCTCTGTCAACGCTATAACAAACAAGTCGAGCTGGTAATTTTAGGAGAAGATGTGCCGATCGATCAAGTCATATTAGAGCAATTACAAACACCACTCAATCACCTACTTATAAATGCCTTTGATCATGGTATTGAGAACCCTGAAACTAGATCAAAAATTGGTAAATCTGAGATTGCTATCATTACAATCGGTGCGGTTGTTTCTGGCAATCAAGTCATAATTTCGCTCAAGGATGATGGTGATGGTATTAACCTTAATAATGTATATGCCAGAGCGATTGAGAAAAATATTTGTTCCCCCGAAATACCAATAAGCGATATTCCGCGTCAGGAGATTCTTAATTTTATTTTTCAGCCTAATTTTTCTACTCGTAATGCTGTGAGCGAGATGTCTGGGCGCGGTATGGGAATGGACATTGTGCGATCGCAAATCAGCCGTTTGCGTGGCAATATCCAAGTTGAGACATGGCAAGGACAGGGAACAACTTTTACGATCAAGTTACCACTGGGCTTGAGCTTGGTTACATTGCTAACCTGTGCGATCGGCGAGAATGCGATCGCGATCCTTGCTAATGACATCCTAGATATTTTTCCTTACGCCGAAGCTCAATTCCATAATCAAACTCCTAATCAAGATAAATCTCCAGAAATCTCTTGGCGCAGACAAATTATCCCCCTATTGCATCTTAATCAAACTTTGCCCTATAGCGATCGCCCTAATCAGCCGATTAATCCTAAAGTTTGCTTAGTTCTAAATCGCAATAATTTACCGATCGCTGTGGCTGTCGATACGATTATTGAAGAACGCCAGTTAATCCTTAAACCCTTCGATCGCAGTGTCACTATTCCCAGCTACTTAATGGGTTGCACGATTTTAGGTACAGGGCAAGTTATACCTGTTTTGGTTCCTGATAATTTGCATCTTCTTTTACAAAAAAATATTGCGAAAACAAAAAAAGTTAACAAAAAGCCTAATCAAACAACTAATCCTGCAATCAATCAAAAAGCAGTCAAAACAATTCTCATTGCCGAAGACTCAATCGCGACCCGCAACATGTTAGAGCGTTTGCTTAAGCAATTAGATTTTGAAGTGGTCGCTTGTCGTGATGGACAAGAAGCGATCGATGTGCTAACCCGCCTGCAAGGTAAAGTCTCGATGGTGATTTCTGATATAGAAATGCCGCGTGTAAATGGATTTGACTTGCTGCAAACTATCCGCACCCATGACTTATGGTACGCTCTGCCTGTGGTCATGCTTACTTCTCGCACAGGCGATCGCCATCGTCAAAAAGCCACTAGCCTCGGCGCAAATGGATATCTCAGTAAACCAATTGTAGTTGGAGAATTAATTCACTCCCTAGAAGAACTAAGTAGCTAATTCTCGAAGCGCAAAAAGGGGTGTTTTGCGCTTCTTTTGCTAGATTGTGCCTTTAAATAATCCTTGCGGTTTGAATAATAAAACCAAGATCATAATTACCAAACCCACGCCTAGTTTATATTCTGTGCCGATGCAATATTTTTGTAACTCGCCGAGCGCCACAGGACAAGTCGTGGCGACTTCTTGAGAAATACCGACAATCAACGCTCCTGCGATCGCACCATAGGGATTACCGATACCACCGAGGATCACGGCGGCAAACATTGGCAAAATCAAAAACCAGCCCATATTTGGACGCAAGTTCGTAATCAAGCCATACATACTGCCGCCAAAAGCAGTCATCCCACCCGCGATTACCCATGTCCAGAGGATCACGGCATTGACATTAATCCCCGCCACCTTCGCCAGTTCAGGATTGTCCGCCACAGCACGCATCGCTTTACCGATTTTGGTATTTTGCAATAGATAGTAGAGTCCTGCAATTACAGCGATCGCCGCCACGATTACCACCATTTTGTTGCGAGTAAGCGCTAATCCCCACATCTCGATCGCAGGATAAGTCGGCAAATTATATTTGAGCGGTTTTGCGCCCCAGACTAAGACGATCGCATTACGAATCACCAACGCTAAGCCAATCGAGACAATCATCATTGTTGTTGATGTGGCTTTTTTGGCTCGCAATGGTTGCCAGAGTATCTTTTCGCAAATTAATACTAAAGCGATCGAGATAGCACTACCAAAGGCGATCGATTGCCAAATATCGAGCTTGAGCGTAGTATTTGCGAGAAAAGCAAGATATGCACCTAGAGTGAGAATATCGCCATGGGCAAAGTTGGCAAGGCGCAAGATGCCATAGGTAAGCGTTAAACCGACTGCGGCAAGGGCGATGATACTTCCGACAGCGATACCATCAATGGTTGATTGCAGAACTTCCAGCATTAAGAAAATTTAATAGAACTTTATTGATATTTATCGTACCGTTAAATTGAAATCAATGGGAAATCAATGGAAATGGTGGCGACAAATGCAAAAAAGAATCCCTGTCAATCTCACCCATACTCTCAATCATACGTCTCGTAAACTAGCCGTGATGGCTATTAGTGGCTATCAAAAATTCCTTTCACCACACAAGGGCTTCTCTTGCGCTCATCGCGTGTTGTATGGCTGCGACTCTTGTTCACAATATTTTAAGCGCGTGGTTGCAGAAGAGGGAATCATGAATGCGATCGCTAAGGCAAAAGGGCGATTTCAAGAATGTCGTGATGCCAATGAAATTTTAAAGAGGCGCAAAGAAAAATGTCGTGCCAATCGTAAATATTATGCGAGTCGGGCGATCGCCAAAATTGAATCGAGTGAATCAGGTGATCTTGAACTTCCTGAAGATGTTAATCTGCCTGAAGAAGCTGAAAACTCTGACCCGAAAACTCTCGGTGGTGCGCCGTGGGGACGTAAAGTGCGATCGCAAGCTGATAATGGAACTACTGATAACTGTCTTGATCTTGTTTGTGGTAGTGCTGACTGTTTATCAGGAATGGATTGCAGTGGGTTAGACTTGGGAGGGCTAGATTGTTCTGGCTGTGGTGATTGTGGTAGTTGTGGATAATTGAAGATTTAATTAAAGACTTAAGAGATTCTATGATTGAACATGACGTATTGATTATCGGTGGTGGGCTGACTGGCTCCAGAGCCGCCCTAGCGATCGCCCAAAACTATCCCGATCAAAGTGTGGGCTTAATCTCGAAAGTGCATCCGATTCGATCGCACTCGGTCGCGGCTCAAGGTGGGATTGCCGCTTCGTTGAGAAACGTTGATGACGACGACTGGTTGACCCATGCTTTCGATACTGTCAAAGGCTCAGACTATCTTGCTGATCAGAACGCTGTCCAAGTTTTGACCCAATCTGCTCCTGAAGTAATTATTGACTTAGAACATTTAGGAGTTCTATTTTCGCGTTCTGAAGATGGACGGATCGCTCAACGCGCTTTTGGTGGACATACAAATAGTCGCGCTTGTTACGCGGCTGATAAAACGGGACATGCAATTCTGCACGAATTAGTCATGAATGTACGGCGGTTGGGTTGCAAGATTTATCACGAATGGTATGTGATGGAATTAATTTATGAAGATGGCGCAAATGGGAAAGAAGTAAAGGGCGTTGTGGCTTATAGTTTGGAAACCTCAGAGATAGAAGTGTTTAGGGCAAAGTCGGTATTGTGCGCCACAGGTGGTTATGGCAGGGTGTTTAATACGACTTCTAATGATCTGGCTTCAACGGGTGATGGTTTGTGTTTGACCGCAAATATTGGCTTGCCGTTACAAGATATGGAATTTGTGCAGTTCCATCCCACAGGTTTATATCCTGCGGGTGTGCTGATTTCTGAGGCAGTGCGCGGTGAGGGAGCCTATTTGTTAAATGACTTAGGCGATCGCTTTATGGCAAACTATCCGATCAGCAAAAATCGCATGGAACTCTCGCCGCGCGATATCACTTCGCGCAATATCGCCTATGAAATCATGGCAGGACGGGGCATCAATGGCGGCAACTATGTGTATTTAGATGTGCGACATTTGGGAAGAGAGAAGATACTTAGTCGAATTCCCTTTGCGCGTGAAGAGGGTTTGCGCCTTGCAGGTGTGGACTGCATTGATCAGCCTCTGCCTGTGCGACCGACCGCGCATTACTCCATGGGTGGGATTCCCACAAATATTGATTGTCAAGTTATTGGCTCTGATAGTCAGCCGATCGCCCGATTTTTTGCGGCGGGTGAATGCGCTTGTTTGTCAGTACATGGCGCAAACCGTTTGGGCGCAAACTCACTATTAGAATGTGTGGTATTTGGCAAACGTGCGGGTGAAAAAATCGGCGCATATGTAAGCGATCGCCCTATGCCAAAAGTCAATCCTGAGCCTTATCTTGCCACCGCAAAAGCTAAGCTCCAAGCCTTACTATCGAAGCAAGGTAATTCGCGCATTGCTGATATTCGGCAACAACTCCAAGACACGATGACCGAACATTGCGGTATTTTTCGTGATGATCAACGTTTAAAAGATGGCTTGGCAAAATTGCAAACTATTCGCGATCGCTACGACCATGATCTGTTGGTTGATGATCGCAGTGATGTATTCAATATGGAATTAATGCAAGCGATCGAATTAGGTAATTTGTTTACAGTCGGCGAGATCATCATGACCAGTGCTTTATCGCGTCAAGAAAGTCGTGGCGCGCACTCTCGCGAAGACTATCCTCAACGCGATGATCTCAATTGTCTCAAACATACACTGGGCTATCTGGAAAGTGGTAAGGTAAAGACAAGCGATCGCCCCGTTGATATGAGCTTACAATCGATAGATCGCGATCGCTTTACCCCTCAAGAACGCAAATATTGATAATTAAGTATTGATCCAATGGCTAGCGAAGAATTTATAAAACTCCTTGATCAAGGTGTCAATAGCTGGAACACATGGAGAGAGAATCATCCTGATATTCGTGGGGTTGATCTTAGTGAAATCCACCTAGAAGGAATTGACTTGACGGGGATCGATCTGAGTATGGTTAACTTGCGAGGCGCGAGATTGCATGAAGTAAATCTCGCCGCCGCTAATCTGCGTGGAGCCGATTTGAGCATGGCAAATCTCAGAGGGATAAATCTTAGTGGCGCAAATCTCAGTTCATCTCATCTGAGTATGATTTGTCTAAGTGAAGCCAATCTCAGCAAAACTAATCTAAGTGGAGCCGACTTGCGCGGTTCTAATCTCCGTATGGCTAATCTTGATCATGCTGACCTATCGACAACTAAGCTGAATATGTCGAGCTTAAATGGAGTGAGTATGATCGGCGCGATTTTAATTGGTGCAAATCTGAGTCGTGCCGAATTAAAAGAAGCAAATTTAGCAGGAACTGATTTTAGCCGCGCTAACCTGAGCGAAGCAGATTTGTCTCACAGCAATCTCAATGTTGCGGCTTTGGTTGGTGCAGATTTGATTGGAGCTACTTTAGTCGATAGTGACCTCAGCGAGTCCAATCTATGTCGAGCAAATTTGATTGGCGCAAATCTCTATCGAGCTAATCTTTCTGGCTGTGATCTGATGGGGGCAGATTTTCGGGGGGCAAATTGTAGCGAGGCTTATTTTATTGGGGCAGATTTGAGCCGAGCCGATCTCAATCGGGCTGAGTTTACGAGTGCCAATCTCAGTAAAACTAATTTTAATGGCGCAAATACCGAAACCACTGATTTTCATGATGCAATTTTGCCTAACGTCTGGTAACACAAATCAAAAATCCAAAAACTAAAAAGAGGCGGCGAGAAGCGCCGCCTCTTTTTAGTCTTGATAGCTATAAGTATGCGGCTGGGTCGATCGGTTCGCCATTTGCCCGCAACTCAAAGTGTAAATGTGGTCCAGTCGAAAATCCTGTCGAGCCAACTGCCGAGATTGGTTGTCCCTTCTCGACTGCATCGCCATCTTTGACATATAGCTCACTACAGTGACCATACAGCGTAGTCATGCCATTGCCATGATCGATAATCACGGCATTGCCATAGCCGCCATACCAGTCTGCATAAATCACCCGACCGCGATCGCTTGCATAAACCAAGCTGCCATAGTCTGCGCCAAAGTCGATCCCTGAATGAAAGCGCTCAGTACCGAGAATAGGATGAGTCCGCCAGCCAAAGTTGCTCGTCACAGGTCCAATAGTGGGATACATCAGTTGACCTGTGCCAGGGGGGATGACTAGACCCTCGTAAGGCTGGACTTTTGCCAAAATGATCTGCGAGAGTCGGCGTGAGTCTTCGACAAGTCGATCTTCGGCTTGGGTTAAAGCTTGGCGATCGCTCTTGAGTCGATCCACGGCATTTTGTTGGGCGACTACCTCCGCTTCGATATTCGACTTTTGATATTTCA
>JAYTWB010000469.1:0-5003 GCA_043743655.1 Cyanobacteriota bacterium
TTTAGAACTATCTAAGTAATTTACTTTCTTTATCCCAATTACGGTACATCCAGATCACGGTGTACCAATTCATATAGATGCGGAAAATTTCCATTGCAACGGCAGATTTATTGCGATCGCATAACCATGTTAGTAAAGGTCTAAGCGTGCGATCGTTGAGTGTACCCCCAAGTGTAAGAATGCTCCAGAGAGCTAGATGTAGCCAAGTTTTTTGGATCATTAGCTTGACTTCCCATGTGGGATGTTTTTGATAAAAGATAATGCTCATGCGACCGCGTTGTTCTTCTAATTCGAGCAGACGTGGCATTTTATCTATGGAGAATGGGGCGTGGTAATGGAAGGCTATCGCCCCTGCACAGGTTAGCCGTTTTAAGCCAAGTTTTTTAACCCGCATTCCTAGTTCAAAATCTTCCCAACCATATTGGAAGAAACCTGTATCAAATTTGCCTGCTTCGAGCAACCATTTACGAGCGATCGCTAAGTTACAAGTGTCAAACAGGGCAGCCGTAAAATACGGCACTGTGGACACAGGCTCAGAATCAGGAGATTCTAGATTACTTGTATCGATAATCCGTCCATAGCTATAGACTTTTTCGTCTTGCGCTAAGACTTCTGTATGTGATTTTAGATAATCGGGATTTACTGTAATATCGCTATCAACAAAGGCAATATATTTGCCGAAAGCGGAGTCAATGCCATAGTTGCGGGCGGTGGCTGCTGCTGCGTGGTCTTGGATTAGCAGTCGCAAGTGAGGATAGCGATCGCTATTGGCGCTTAGAAATTCTACGGTGCCATCAGATGAGCCATCATCGATCACGAGGATTTCGTAGGGCTGATTTATGGTCTGCTTTTCGAGTGCTGCCAGACATTTTTGCAAAATTGGCAGACGGTTATAGGTTGGCACAACCACTGACCACAACATTTCCGACACAATATTTCTCCTAAGCGATTGCAAAAAAATTATACCGCAATAAAAAAGTGGGGGACGCTTAGCGTCCCCCACTTTTTTATTGCGTAAGAACGCGTTATTCAACAACCTTATCTTTGAACTGCTTACCCGCCGAAAAAGCAGGAACGCGAGTGGCCGCGATCACCATTTTTTCGCCAGTGCGAGGGTTGCGACCTTCGCGTTCTTGGCGATCGCGTGGCTCAAATGAACCGAAGCCAACCAAAGTAACGCGATCGCCGTCAGCCACAGCGTCAACGATTGATTCGAGGGCGGCCGTAACGATTACTTCAATATTTTTCTTGGAGACGGATACCTTTTCGGCGATCGCATCTACTAATTCACCTTTATTCATGGAAGTAGCTCCTATTTAGCTTGAGTTTAAGATTTAATTTTTGATAATTGAAATGGTGTAAAGCGCCGTTCCAATCAATAAGACGGAATCAATAGTACAGCACCAATGGCAGTCGTCAAGAGCTTTCGGCAAAAAATTTTATAATTAGAGAGAAATCAGAAAGAAATTAGAGAGAAGTGGTGCTTGGCGCTGATCCTCTCTAATTAGCGAATAGCTTGACGCATATAATCGCCCCAAACCTGTGCTGCAACTGCACTTGAGCCATTAGTTACCCCTTCATCATTGCCTAGCCAAACGGCGGTCACGAGATTTCGTCTTGGCACAGCACCGATGAACCAAAGATCGCGCCCTTCATCAGTGGTTCCTGTTTTGCCAACGACAGTACCTTGAGGGATGGCAGCCGATCGACCCGTGCCGTACTGCACCACGCCGCGCATCATATCGACCATAGTGCTAGCTACACCTGAGTCGATCGCTTGACGTGGTTTCAAATAAACACTTGCATCGAAAATCACACGGCAGGTTTTGCGATCTTTAGGGTTTTGGCAATCGGCACTGTCGAGAATGCGTTTGATAGCATGGGGCTTTGTATACTTACCCTCATTGACGACTGTGGCATAAGCTCCTGCCATTTCTAATATCTTGACCTCATTGCCACCTAGCACCATGTTGCTAGTCGCCTCTAGCTTGGTGGTGATTCCCAAGGTTCTTGCCATTTTGACGACATTATCAAAACCTGCTGCCTCAGCAACTCGGACAGCAACCACGTTTTCTGATAAAGCAAAGCCGCGATACATATCGATCGCGCCACTGCCGCCATTGTGGCAGCCGCTCACGCCCGAGAGTCCGCTACAAGAAAAAGTGGTGCTAGGAGAAACTCCACGATCAACGGCGGCTGCGTAGCTAAATAACTTAAAAGTTGAACCTGGTTGACGCAGTGCTTGAGCAGCACGATTAAATTGGCTTGCTTTATAATCCACACCGCCCGTCATCGCCAGTAACGAGCCATCGCTAGCATTTAAGGTGACGATCGCACCTTGGCTAAAACCATAGTTTGCGCCATCGCGATTTACCGCATCTCGCAACGCTTCATCAGAAGTTTTTTGCATGGCGAGATCGAGATTTGTTTCGACAATCAGATTTCCTTCCTTGGCGAAGTTATCACCGAGAATATCCTGCAACTCTTCAAATACATAGCTGTAGTAATAGGGCGCAACTGAGCCTTGCAGCTTGGTTTTAGCCGCTTCATTGAGAATAAGTACTGATCGCCGCGCCCGTTCGGCATCTTTATCGGTAATCATTCCCAATTCTGCCATCCGATTGAGAATGCGATCGCGATATTCGATCGCTAAGTTCTTATTTTTGAATGGATTAATTGTTTCAGGTGAAGGTAATAATCCTACAAGGGTGGCAGATTCGGAGAGATTTAACTCTGAGGCTTCTTTGCCAAAATAAAGTTTGGCAGCGTCTTTAAATCCATAGACTCCATTTCCTGTATAAGCACGATTAAGATATAGTCGCAGGATTTCTTCTTTGTTATAAGTGAAATTGAGTTTGATTGCTGCGGCAGCCTCGCGCCATTTGCGACCAGCCGAGTCCTCAGTGCCAACATAGGTTTTACCGAGCAAATTTCGAGCTAGTTGCTGGGTAATCGTGCTTGCGCCTTCGAGTCTCTCGCCACGACTGCGAACATTAGTGACGATCGCGCGGACTACGCCCACAGGATCAACGCCGATGTTCCAATAGAAAGAAGTATCTTCGGAGGCAATTACTGCCTTAGGAATGAATTGTCCAAATTCAGCAAAAGTGCCATATTCAGTATGGTTAGCAATATCGGTAGGATCGAGGCGCTTGATCCCATCGCCACCCAAAACTTCAACTGGTCCCTGCTGGGTGACAGGCAGAGGCTTGAGATCGGGAACGCGGCTAAGTTCTATACCGATCGCTAAAACGATCATTCCCGCGATCGCACCAGCGCCAATTCCTGCATACTGCACCGTGCGAATATACCAGGGCGGCGGATCGAGATAGCAAATGGTCGCAGCTTCGGCTAGTTCGGGAGGACCCAGAGTGATTTTCATTTTGTGCCGTAATGGCACTGATTTTAAGCGCTGTTTTTGGCGATAAATACCATTAGTTGAGTCTTGATCTTGGAGAATAAATAGCGCTTTTTTTTGAGTACGATCGCGTAATAGTTGTGCGTGAACTTGGCTCACCAGTGGGGTTTGGATCACAATATCGCATTTACTTGTATTCCGTCCTAATATGTAGCGATCGCCTACCAAGTCATAAATTTCAGGCTTATCTTTTTGCGATCGGCGCACTTCTAGTCTAGGAACACGCTCTTTCGGATTAATTTTTAATACGCCATTCACAACTTGTGTAAGTTGATGTATCTGGGTCATCAACTTGGATTTAGGCGGCTTAGGCTGTGATGGCGGAGAGGGTGTTTGTGGCGATTGCATAGGTAGATAGGACGTAAATTTTGAGAGCATAGTTGCTGAGTGTGTCCTTAAATTTCATTATGCCCTGAAATAATCTGGTTTAATTACTGGTTTAATTATTGGATACAAACTAAGTCGCTAATAAATAACCTTAAAACCTAGAAACGTAGATCGCTCGCTACGCGAGCGATCTACGAGCGACTTAAAACCTATCGTTAGAGATGCAGATGAAATCTAAAACTATTAAACGCCCGCTGGCGATTACTATTCTTGTAACTACGATGATTGGCACAAGTATGGTGCTAATAAGCGATCGCTTATTTAACTTTTATATCTATCGATTACTAGAGGACAATGCGCCTTTAGTGGATAGCAATTCTATTAATTTACAATTAGTCTCAGGAATTGCTTTTTTAGGTTTTGGAGTAGTACCGATCTTGTTAGCGATCGGATTATGGTTTTTAAAGTCTTGGGCAAGATTTCTAAGTCTTTGTTTGTTTAGTTCGATGATGTTTCCTGCGATCGCGGCTTCTTTGCGATGGATATCTCCACCTTCCGCTAGCAAACTTTTAGAAACCCCCGATATTTTTGATGATGTTCTAAGCGTAGATGCAACTGAACCAATCTCACGTCTGATGCTCTTAAATCCATATATCGCTGTGGGTAGTGCGATCGCGATCGCAATTTTGCTGCTTCCTGCAATCGCGAAGTCTTTTCAGCAGATAGAGAGCTAGATAGTAGGCAAAGCGTAATACTTAGCTTCTGGACTTAGGCTTTATGGAATTAGCTCTCTGGACTTATAGAAATTAATGTGAATGCGCGATCGCATATCTCGTCGTGTTTAACTAATTTTGCTAAATCTTTTGGTTGATACCGACCTTCTTCAACCTCTGTGGCAGCCCGATCAACAGCTTCAGCATAAGCTTCTAAAATCGCTAACCGTAATTCATGAGCATCAAGATAAGTGCCTCCAGCTTTACGGCGCTTGTTTTTAGTTTGAATACTGCGAATAGAATTACGAATTGATAAATCCCAAGAACGGGTGGTGCGATTTTCAGCTTGCTGCTTGATCAAGTGTAAGAGTAGAACTACGGCATAACTACGAATATTGTTGATTTTATCGTCTCGGCTCATTTCTTCTAACTCGTCAACAATAGCCAAGGCTCCAGACATATCACCTTTAACTAGCAATTCTCTTAATGTCAAAAGTTCTTCCATATTTTTGTTGTGTGAGAACTGGATTAAGTATAGCATTTTT
>JAYTWB010000470.1:0-2479 GCA_043743655.1 Cyanobacteriota bacterium
GATGGGAACAAGAAGTTAATTAGCACGTCAATTATTGAGGATTGTTAGTACCCAAAATTTGGCATAAATAACGATGAATATTCTCCATAATGCTATCCATCGAGCTTCTTTGTCGCTGCTTGCCGCCAGCCTAGCCACTGCGCCCTTTCTCTCTACTCTAGAAGCGATCGCTCTTCCATCTGCCCCCCAAATTATTGCTCAAGTTCCCCAAGACTGGCAGACAGGAATCAAGCTTTTACGACTGCTCGACAACTCTGGCAACCTCTCAAGCATTGGTATATTATTTGATGTCGCCAACAAGCCAGCCACAACTTATGCCAATGCTGTTTACTCGCTCTATGTGAGACGCTCTGGCGAATGGCGCGAAGTTTATAGCAACTCTGGCGCAAGGTTGCTTTCCAAAAATGCGGGTAGATATCTTGCCCCTGTGGAAGTAATTTCGCTTAGCAGCTTGAGTGAAAAAATTTCACTAGATGATATTTATAACGGCGATCTCAAGGCAGTTACTAGCGTTCGCTATGACTTACCAAATGGAGTCAAAGATGCTAGCTTTGTGATGGAAGAGATTAGGTCTTTTTCGACAATTTCGGCGGTCAGTACATCTGAAGCGATCGCAGGACGAATTACTGCAACCGCGGTGAATACGAATACGACAATTATCAATACCAGTAGTTCTGCGTCCAGTGTGTCCAACAACTCAGAGCCGAGCGATCGCGATTTAGGCATCTCGAACGGCTCTCAATCTGTTTATCAAAATAATACTTCTCAAACTGCGGTTATCCAGACCACAAACGTTCAGAATACGAGCGTCCAGAATACAGGCGTGCAGACCGTGAATGTGCAAACCGTCAAACCGATGAGACCGATCATTGTCTCCAAAAAAGATTATGACGATGAAGATGATGACTATGACGGCGATCGCAAAGACCGCAAGGATCGTAAAGATCGTAAACAAGAAGAACGTGGCGGCGTTGAGCTATCTAAGAACAATCCTCATCGCGGACATTTTAGTTTAGCCGTTTTACAGTCGCAACCACGCTTGTCTGAAGTCATTACGCGCATATCGATCAAATCTAAGCGCGATAAAGGATTCCTCAAAGAGCGTTTTATCGGTGACTATCGCTTTGCGATTAACCAACGCGCGACTTTTATTCGCGGACTTAATCCCGGCGATCGCCTAGTTGTCCGTTTATTCGATTTACAAAATCGCCCTCTCGGCTACAGTGAAGTGCAGTTGCTTAAGGACTTCTCCACTATCAGTCTGATTTTGCCAAGCGATCCATCAGCATATGGCACATTGAGAACTGTCTCTGGTATTGACTCTCAACGCATTGGACAAATCGATCGCAATGTCAAAATCTATGACTACTTCACCCAAATCCAGACCACAACTGTAATCACCGAGACATTAGCCCGCTTTGTCTCGACATCGCAAGGTATCCCAGTTGGTCTATTTAATGTCGCAGGCTTGCCTCAGGCTCCTAGTCAATGTACTTATACCAATGCCTTTGCAAAGGGTGAGCAGTTGGTAATCGATCGCGTGATCAATGTATTTACACGAGATATGCCTCCTGCGATGCAAGTTCTACCTGGGCAGTTAACTGCTTTAATTCCGATTGATAGTACGCGACCCACGGTTGATGTTGTCCGCAAGATTCTCGATTACAAAGACTTGCGTCCAAATGGTCTTCCTAATTTCTTCTAAATACAGCGCTTTGCGCCTATTAAAAACCAAGATAAATTTTTGAAAGCGGCGCTTTCAAAAATTTATCTGTACTACTCAAAGTCTCAACAGGCTGTACTGCTAAGACATAAAACCAAAAAAGTATAGAGAGGCGCGAAGCGCCTCTCTATACTTTTTTGAGTTAAGAATGGTAACTACTTTTTTTGCTATAGACTTGTGAGGCTCTCTAACAATCAAGCATATGGATTTTAAAAGTATTATTCGGGATATTTCTGACTTTCCTCAAAAAGGGATTCTTTTTCGAGACATTACCCCTTTATTAGCTGATCCTCAAGGGTTAGCAGAAATTACAAAAGGCTTTCAAACCAGATTTGCAGAACTAAATATTGGGGCGATCGATTGCATTATTGGCATTGAGTCGCGGGGATTTATCCTCGGCGCACCGCTTGCCATGAGTCTAGGTTGTAGCTTTGTGCCAGTGCGTAAACCCAAGAAATTACCTGCCGCAGTTTTTCGCGTTGAGTATGCACTGGAATATGGAACTGATACGCTAGAGATGCATTGTGATGCGATCGCTAAAGGTAAACGGGTGATTATCATCGATGATGTAATCGCCACAGGTGGTACAGCAGCAGCGGCAGCTAAACTGGTTGAGCAATCTGGGGCAGAGCTAATTGGTTATGGATTTTTAATTGAACTAGATTTTCTCAATGGCAGAAAGGCTCTGCCCGAAGTACCAATTGTTTCGTTATTGAATTATTAAATAAATTATTAAAAGAAGCGGCGCAGCGCGCC
>JAYTWB010000471.1:0-3438 GCA_043743655.1 Cyanobacteriota bacterium
GGAATTTTGCGTCCCCTTGACGAACTTTTAGCCGTAGTCGGCGCACCCTACGACACCCTCGAAGAAGTAATTGGCTATCCACTCACTCCTGACAGTAAAGGAACTACTTATGCAGGTTCACTCAAAGATTTTGGAATTACTTATCGCCAAGTGGAACTCACCCCAGACGGCGGCGTAAATTGGGAAGCTCTAGCAACAGCCATCAAACCGCAAACACGCATGGTTTTAATTCAGCGATCGTGTGGCTACGCATGGCGCGAAAGTCTATCTATTCAAGATATCGAACGCATCATCAAATTAGTAAAACAGCAAAATCCCAATACTGTCTGCTTTGTTGATAATTGCTATGGCGAATTTATTAACGATCGCGAACCGACAGCAGTTGGAGCCGATATCATCGCGGGTTCTCTGATCAAAAATCCAGGTGGTACGATCGCCACCGCAGGCGGATATGTCGCAGGCAAAGCTGAATATGTAGAACTAGCAGCCCAGCGCCTCACCGCTCCAGGAATTGGACGCGAAGGCGGCGCGACTTTTGATCTTAATCGACTTCTATTTCAAGGGCTATTTCTAGCTCCCCAAATGGTCGGTGAAGCAATGAAAAGCAGTCACCTTGCCGCTTATGTATTTGACAAATTAGGATACAAAGTCAAGCCGACCCCCTTTGAGCCACGCCGCGATATTATCCAAGCAATTCAACTAGGTGATCCTGAAAAATTAATTGAATTCTGTCGTAATCTTCAACGCTATTCACCGATTGATTCTTATGTCGATCCCATCCCAGGAGGAATGCCGGGCTATGTCAGTCAATTAGTGATGGCAGGTGGAACCTTCATCGATGGCAGCACATTAGAACTCTCAGCCGATGGTCCATTGCGTGAGCCATACACAGTATTCCTGCAAGGTGGTACGCATTGGACACATCTAGCGATCGCTCTCGAAAACTTTAAACTTGATGATCTCTATTGATTTTGACTTGCTATATTCAGCCAAACAATAGTGGTTAAAAAATTAGTATAAAATAGATAAGCCCGATGCGATGAGAACTTTATGGAGTCCGATCAACTGCCTGTAGAAGGAGAAAGCTTAAATCTTTTAAATTCTTTAGATACATCTGAACAAGAAGAACCCCTCGAAGCGATCGCCTTACCATTAACTTTAGAAATATCTGAAGAAATATCTGACCTCAAGTTAGAACTAGATCAACTTAAAACAACCAAGACTAAAGTTTTACAAGAACAACTAGATGACTTACAGGCAGGGATTATCCGCTTAGCACAAGCGGATGTCGCAAGACTAGAATATCAAAAGCAAGAACTTCAAGCCGCGATCGCTGTTCTTGAAAAGCGAAAAGATCGTCTTGACAAAGAAATGACCACCACCTACGCAGGAGCATCGCAAGACATTGCCGTGCGGGTTCAGGGCTTTAAAGATTATCTAGTAGGTAGCTTGCAAGATTTAGTTGCTAATGCTGAAAAGCTCAACTTGGTTGCCCCAACTCCAAAATCTGAAGTCGATACTGTAGTCGTTACTGAAAAGCAAACAACTAAAGAAGCCGAACCCTTACTCCTATCAACACAAACCTTTGTTGAATACAAACAAAAAGTTGATCAGCTACTAGACCGTTATCGCACCTTACCCGATTACTATGGCGCGGCTTGGAAACTGAGGCGCACTTTCGAGCAAGTGCATGCCGATCGCGTTTCCCAGTGGTTTTTTGAGCAGTCTGGACGGGGTGCAATCCGTACGATGGGAACCCGCTTACAAAATATTCTGGTCACTTCCGCAGTGATTTCAGTCTTAAAAGCTATTTACGGCGAAAAATTGCGCGTGCTAGTCTTAGCAACCTCACCCGAACGACTGGGTGAATGGCGGCGTGGCTTTCAAGATTGCTTAGGCTTAACCCGTGAACATTTTGGACCAGATAAAGGTGTAGCCCTATTTGAAGACCCAGAACCTCTCGCGACTAAAGGCGATCGCCTTGTCAAAGAGGGACAAATGCCATTAGTTATCATTGATGAATCTGAAGACCTAATTTCAGTAGATTTATTGCGCTTTCCTTTGTTAATTGCCTTTGGTGGCGCACCTGAATATAAGCCCTCGGCTCCTTCTAGCTACATAAATCGTGAGCCTAGCCGTGATCGTGACAATAATCGTGAAAATCAAAATTTAAATCGCGACAACCGTGACTATATTCGTGAGTCCCCACGCGATAATCCACGCGATTTAAATCGTGACTCAAATCGCGATTACGCCCCTAAAGAGCGCAATAACAATCGTGACTATGGATCACGAGATAATGCAAATCGTGATCGTGATCTTGGCGATCGCGCCAGTCGTGATTCTGGCTACGGTAATCGCGGTCGAAACAATCAAGATTCTGATTGGGACTGGTAATAATTTTTTCTTAAATAAAAAGCCCCGTCTGCTCGCAGACGGGGCTTTTTATTTGGCTTTTTATTTGTTTTTTGGTGCTACTTGAGGAGTTGCGGGTTGCTTTGTGTTCTTGAGGATGTACTCAAACGAAGTACGCGATGGCACAAACTGGAAGCGTTCAACTTCAGGGTTAGGCTTATTATCCTTTTCCACCATTGAGTCTAAAACTTGGAACAATGATGCAACTTGGATTTTAGTTGACTTAGTGACATCGGGTTGGTCTTTGCTAGCGCGATCGAGTAGATTCTGCAAATCTGACTTGTCTAGAAAAAATGGTACAACTTGTTCCTTTTTGCCATTTTGATCAATACTCATAGTTAGCAAGCCTTGACTATTAGCTTGACCACCGATCGCAAAGAAAACAGGCACATTCGGGATTTTGTCAGAGGCAACACCTTGCGCTGTCAAAATTGTTCTCGCTGACTCGATACTTGCTTTGGCAGGAATGAATTGAAAAACGACTTTCTTATCTTGGTTTTGACGAATAACCTGATAGGCTTCATTCATTGATCGCACAATGATCTGGGCTTTTTTTCCAACTTCAGGATTAGATTTCTGCACCTGAGTTAGCATCATTTGCGCTTCATCAGGACCGAGGAAGAAAAACAAAAGCTGACTACCATCAGGCTTGACATTTGGCTGCTGTGGTACTGCACCCAAGAGAGGTGCGCCTTTATCATCAGTGATCGTGAACACGGGAATACTGCCCAGTCTCTCCAAAACTTGCACTTCAGTAAGTGCTTCAGCTTTGAGAGTAAATATGGGGCTAACCGCGATCGCCCCTGCGACACTTGCGGTGGCTGCTAGCTTAACCAACGACTTAAATACGGACATATTTCTCCTAGCGACAATATTATTTATCGAGTTACTTATTGGGTTTAATTACCCCTTCGGACTCGAATATCATAAGTATAGTTCCTTTGAATCTTTCTTGCGAATAGTTATTGATAGATAGTTATTAAGTAGTTAGGCGCAATTAAATATAAAACCCCAAAAGCTGTG
>JAYTWB010000472.1:0-3491 GCA_043743655.1 Cyanobacteriota bacterium
CGCAAAGGTTTTGGCGATTGATAACGGTGCGATCGCTATAGCCGCGACAGAAGACGCAGTAAACCTTAATCAAGTCGCGTCACAAGTGGAAGTAATTTGTGGCAGCCTCGGCACTGCTAGTCAGCTAGGACACTGGATGGGCGGCAATAGCAGCGACTCTGTGACCGAAATCTATCCTGATGGACAATTTGATTTGATAGTTGCAAATATTTTTGCACGAGTCCATATTTCTCTCGCTACCGAGTTTTACAGAGCCTTACAAAAGCCTTCAGGAATATTAATCACCGCAGGTTATACCCGCGATCGCGAAGCCGATATTACGGCAGCTATGAGTGCGGCAGGGCTAACTATCTGCGATCGCGAACAAATTGATGAATGGATAGCGATCGCTTTTTGTCACCAAAATATGGCTTAATATAATCCTAGAAGCGTGGTCGTTCGCTGCGTGAACGACCACGCTTCTAGATTTTCAGGAGAATATCTGATGTATACCCCTTTAATTAGTTTCACTCTATTGGTCATCCTATTTTTAGGACTAGCCTTTTCTCTAAGTTATTTCTGGTGGGCAGATCGTTACAAAACTCCCGAAGTTATCGCCGCCGAAGTAATGCAATTTTCGGAACAATTTACTAACGCATTTTCAGTTTTTGCCGTGGGAATGCTCGCTTTTGGAATCATGCTGATATTTCTCAGAGCCTAGTCAAAACAATAAGCCTTACAAAATGCCTACAGCACCGCCTAGCAGAACAATCATCACGGCGATCGCGACAGGATGAATCAGCAAAGCCCAAATACTAGGAATTTTGATTTCGGCACATAGCGGAAATACTAAATACGCGATCGCCGCATTGACAACCAAAAAGCTAATTACCCATAGCGCCATAAATCGCAAATTTAACCCTGAGAGCAATATCCAAGTGGAGGCATTAGCGATCGCCACCACCCCAACGCCCTGCACCCAGCCCTTACCCGATGCGATCGGGCGATCGCTAGACATCCACACTAGCCCCATCCATGTTAGGGAGGCAAGTAAACCGCAGGCGATCGCATTGTAAAGGGATTGCATATATTTATTTGGTTAAGCGTCTCTAGTCTCTAGCTATTCTATTCTGGCAGGAATACCCTGACGGCGCAATTGCTCAATGCGGTTTTGAGCAGCACTTTGATCACGATAAGAACCAACTTGGACTTGTCCATCACTAGGACGCACATACGCATCTCGCTCGACTTGCTGGGCGCTAGCAGCATAGCCATTTTCAACCACCACTCGATAGCTCGATGCTGACGCAGGAGCCGATGATGCGGGAGCCGATGACAAAGGAGCCGCATACTTTACAGATGGATTGCTATTGCTGGGCGGAACATCAGCAGGAGTAATAGGGGCAACATAAGCAGTCGATGGTGATGCAGCAGGTGCATTCAGACTTGGGGTCGCCGCTGCTCGCGTTGACTTAGGAGGACGACTAGAAGTATTGCGCGGTGCAGGCTCGCTATAGACTGGCGGGGCTTCATAGCTTTTACGAGCAGGTGGATCGTAGCTTCTATCTAAGGGAGCTAGAGCAGATGGTAATGGTGAAATTGAACTCGCAGGAAATGCGACTGATGGGACAGTTCGCAATGGCGCACTCGATACAAAAGAATTGCTACTCAGAGCGATCGCAGGATTAGTTAGGGTTTTATTGTTTTTGTTGTTAGTTTTATTAGAATTTAATCCACTGGTTACTTGAGTTGATTGAGTCTTATCTCCAGCAAAAGGCACAAAAGATAGTAGCGAATCATTAGCTTTTTGCGAGTTTTGCAGATTAATATCTTTACCCAAGTCTTCACTCTTGGTATCTGCTTGGGCGGTCTTAGGGCGAGCATCAGGCTTAAAAAGTTTCATTACACCCGATGGATCAACCAATAAATAACCGATCGCAGCACTAGAGCCGAGCAGCAACAGAAGTGAAATAATCCCTACAGGATTCATCAAACTGCGTAATGCACTCTTCTTTGGTGGCGCGCTAGAAAACTGAGTATCTTGATTAATCGAGTTTTGATTAATGGAGTTTTGATAGTCATTTGCATAATCGTTAGCAAAGCTCTGCAAAATCTCATCATCATCAGGTTCAGGTATTTTTGCCATAGTTGGCGAATCAATTCCCATCCCGAAATCAATATAAGGTGGAGCCTCGTCTAGATTTTCTAGTCCGTCAAGGTCTTGACCTATATTTTGCCCTGTGTATTTATGTAATTCTGCTGCGGAAATAACTGCGGAAATATTTAGTGATTGCGATGCGAGCGGTGGCATCACAGGCATTTGAATCGTCCGTCGATCGCTATTTGCTTCTGTCGATGAGGCGATCGGTGATAGCGTCTCAGACAAAAGCATATTTGGCGAAGTCCAAATCGACTGCGTAGAGACAGCGCGCTGTCTAAATGGATTGAGATAAGAGATGGTCTGACCATTTGCTTGCCAATGGCGATAACGATCAAGCTCATCATTGAGGCTCGCATCCATACCCGACAGAGATATTTGTAAGACTGGAGACTGAGCGATCGCAGACAAAAAGCTAGTCTCTGACTTAGTGGCTTCTAGATTCTTGACTGTTGGGGAGATGGTGGGACTCAATGTTTGCATGATCTTTACCTCAGGCGATAGCGGCGGCGGTTTGGGCTAGGTAAATGTCTCGGATATCTTCAGGAAGGGCTTCTTCTAGCGCGTGATAAGCCTTGATTAGAAGTTGCTTAACATCACTAGCAGAGATGTTTTCGCCTTCAGCATGTAAATAAGCAGCGATGCGCGTATGGCTCCACTGAAAAGTTTGAGACAACAATAGTATCAGACGTAGGTTGCCTGTCATTTGATTTAGGGCTTGATTAAGGTAGCACCAAAACACGGGCGGTGTGTCTTTAAGCGAATATTGAATTTCCTCAACAGGGGGCATCTCGGCACGATTAATCATCATCGCAGCAATATTGATTAGCCAGCTTTGCAGCGATAGACGCGGATTTGTCACCCGCAAATCTAGCACGCGCATCTCGTGGTAGATATATTCCCAAGTTTTCACAAACAAATAATCAGACTGCACTGGCGATCGCGTGGCAGTACCCGTCAAGGTATACAACACTTGTCCATAGCGACAAAAAATCGCCGCAAAATATTGACCCTCTTCAGGATGTCGTTGAAATAGGGTCACAAGTTCGCTATCGCTCTTCTGGAAAAGCGCCTGAATCTTGGGATGATGGATTTCGGGAAGTGGGGGAAGCTGCACAGTCACGGCGATCGCCTTCTCACTTTTTTGATTTTCAAATTTGATGCACACATACTAGCAGCAAAGTACGATATTGCAACCCGTACTTTTATGCAAATAAGATTGCCCTCACTCCCCAGCCCCCTCTCCCTTTGGGAGAAAAACCCAGAAAATTCTTGTTCCCCTCTCCCAAAGGGAGAGGGGTTAGGGGTGAGGGTCTTAGTTAATTACTTAGGAACCACTGAGACAATCAGGAGA
>JAYTWB010000473.1:0-2390 GCA_043743655.1 Cyanobacteriota bacterium
CTCCCGAATATTTTAAGTCTTGAGAATCTAGACCGATCGCTGCCCCTGGATAAATATGGTTGCGATCGCCGATTTGAGTGCGTCCTTCGACAATGGCATGATGACCAATGACAGTATGAGCGCCAATTTTCACCTGCTCACCGATGACAGCATAAGCTCCGACTTTGACGGTCGGATGTAGTTGGGCATCAGGATGCACTATGGCTGTCGGGTGAATAAATTCAGACACAGGCGCATGAGACACAGGCATAAAAAGTTTGGCTCGCTTGATACTAAGATAAACCGCTTGGCTTGAGATCGCTTGGATCACCAGATAAAGATGATCGTTTTATAGGGCGCAAAGCTCCTTATAAAACCTAGAGATTAACTAACGAAAACATTAACTCACCTTCACAGGCTAATTGACCATCGACTTCGGCACGCCCATGCATCTTACCAAAGCGTTTGCGCGCAACTAGCAACTCGGTCGTAATCGTTAAGCGATCGCCCGGAACGACAGGACGACGAAAGCGTACTTTGTCGATACCAGCAAACAGTGACAGTTGGTTTTCCATTCCTGGCAAATGTCTTAATACAATACCGCCGACTTGCGCCATTGCTTCGACAATTAATACGCCAGGCATGATCGGACGCTCTGGGAAATGTCCTTGAAAAAATGGTTCATTGAAAGTGACATTTTTGATGCCTGTAGCAGATTTGTTCGGCACAAAATCAATAATGCGATCAACTAATAGAAACGGATAACGGTGGGGTAATAATTTTTGAATGTCTTCGATCATCAAAATCTTACTAACAGCACTATCAGGCTCAAGATCGGGACTATCAAGATCGGGACTATTTATGGAAGTTTCTTCGGTCAAGGTTGACATACATATTTAATTATTAATTTACTATTGATTTAGTTATTGATTTTGCGGGATTTTAGCGCTTGCTGGCGAGAGCGATCGCAAACTCAGCATGGAGGTTGTGACTCGCCTTGTAAGCAAGAATATGCGCTTTAGGTAAAAATCCTAGCAAGCTTAGATCACCAATCAGGTCTAAAAGTTTATGACGACATGGCTCATCGGTAAAACGCAAAGGCGGATTAACCCAGCGATCGCTATCACAAACAATCGCATTGTCTAGACTGCCGCCTTTGATCAATCCTGCGGCTCGTGCTTGGTCAACATAAGCGGCAAGAGTAAAAGTGCGAGCGGGGGCGATCTCACTAGCAAATCTTTGGCTGAAGTCAGCGATCGTGGGCGACCAACTAAACCACTGCTCACCAATTGCTTTACTCGGAAACTCAATCCCATAGGTAAAGCGTAAAGTATCAGCAGGGATCGCCGTTACAAAGCTATCACCTTTTCGCACTGTTACTGACTCGCTTAGAGGCTGGAGGCGATCGCCATCGACTTGAGTAGCAATGCCGACATTGGCGATCGCCTCGACCCACGGCAAAGCCGAACCATCAAGGATTGGTAATTCGGGGCGATCGAGTTGGATACAGGCATTATGTACCCCCATACCAAATAAAGCCGCTAGCAAATGCTCGACTGTGCGAACACCTGT
Source organism: Cyanobacteriota bacterium (assembly GCA_043743655.1). Lineage (GTDB taxonomy): Bacteria > Cyanobacteriota > Cyanobacteriia > Pseudanabaenales > Pseudanabaenaceae > Pseudanabaena. The sequence goes on from JAYTWB010000473.1 coordinate 1,552, forward strand.
CCCATTTTGACGCAACTCAGTCGATAACTGTGAAGCTGAGACCACAGTTGTATTGGCAGAGATTTTTACATTGTCATAGATAAAATATCGACCTGAATCAATTGGAGCGGGGCTGACTGTCACCGCAACCTGCTCACCGCTATGCAATCCAATCCCTGACAACGAAAATGAGTTAGCGATCGTCTGTTGGTACAGCATGACTAGAATTTTTCTCCTAACCCAAAGCTAAACTGCGTGCCGCCATTTGAAGCCAAGCCATAGTCAACTCTGATCGAACCAAGCGGCGACTGTACGCGGACACCGATGCCATAACCCGCACCACTACCAGGTTTATTCCGCGCACCCGCAGGGTTTCCAGGTACACCAGACGCTGAGCCTAAATCTGTCCCATAGTCAAAGAACAATACTCCGCCGACAATATTAAATACGGGGAATCTATATTCGGCTGAAAAGATACCAAAGCTGCGACCACTACCGATTTTGCCCTCATCCCAGCCGCGTACTGAGTTACTACCACCAAGTTGAAATGCTTCGTATGGGGGCAAAGTTCCTAATACGGTTCCACCCTGAATGTTAAAAGCAAGAGCTTGTGTACCCTCTGAGAAGTTTAAGAGTTTGACAGGCATAAAATAGCTGTAACTCGCTCTGACCCGATTTAAGAAAACCGAACCTAAACCGATCGGGATCGATTGTTCGGTCGCAATCCGAAATACTGAACCAGAAGAAGGCTTGATTGGGTTATCGCGTTGATCGGAGGCGTAGGCAAATTGCAGCAGTAATAAATCATCTTGACCAGTACCGCTCGCAGAGAGTGGATTGCCTAGGGAGTCAGTTGTGGC
>JAYTWB010000474.1:0-4234 GCA_043743655.1 Cyanobacteriota bacterium
AGCTTATTGGCAAAGCGTCAATCAGCAAATTGAAAGTGGCATCATTCTCTTTTATTTAGGGAGTTTATGGTGGCATCATTCTTTTACAAACAGAAGACAGCCGCAACCCTCTTGGATTAAAGCCAAACAATTTTTTCAAGAAGCGATCGCTGCCTTTAGACAAGCTAATCGCACTGACTTAGTTGCCAAGTATAGTCGAGCCTATAGCCGTGTTTTAGAGCAACTAAAGCAGTGGCAAGAGCTAGAACAATGGACAAATTTATTATTGCCATTGCATCGACAGTTTCCGCTCGAACTCGCTCAAGATTACGGATATTTAGCCAAAATTGCAGTAGAGCGAAGAGATTGGTTAGAGGTTGAACAGTATTCGCATAAAGCTCTATCAATTTTAGAGTCAATATCAGAACAAGCGCCATCTTTTGATAATGATGATCTCGTTCGCAACTGGCGGCGTTTATATTACATTCAATTGGGGCAATGTCGGCTATTACGCGCTCAAAGTCATCTTGAATTTAGACAATTAGAGGCAGCCTCAACTTTGATTGAATTGGCGATCGCGAAGTTTGATCGCCAAGACGAACCGCGACTATACAGTAGATTGCTGGATACTTTTCATGACATCGCTTTTGCTCAAGGGCGCTATCTAGAAGCCTTTCAATCTCGACAAGCTCAGCGATCGCTAGAACAACAATATGGACTAAGAGCTTTTATCGGTGCGGGAGTTCTGCAACCCAAACAACTTCCACCTAGTTCAAGTATTACCGAACTAGATGCCAGTAAATTTGATGTTAATGCTATTGAGATCGCCGCTTCAGGGCGAACATATGATGTCGATCGCTTAGTTGCCCGAATTCTCTCCATTGAGCATCAATTAACTGTAATTCATGGTGAATCAGGAGTCGGCAAAAGCTCACTTGTAAATGCAGGACTGATTCCCGCACTATTGCAGCGATCGCTCACGGGTCAAGAATTAATCCTCATCAAAATTCGCATTTACACAGATTGGCTCAATGCAATTTCTCTTCAGCTCTATCTCAGCCATGCACAGCTTAGCTATAAGTCCAACGGTCAACCACCCATAAGACGTGAAGATAGCGATCGCCGTAAAAATGGCGATCGTGAAGTAGCCAGTTTATTACATCAATTAAAACAATTAGCCGCCCAAGGCAAGCAAATTATTTTAATATTCGATCAATTTGAAGAGTTTTTCTTTACTTGTACGCAATCACCCGAAAGGCGAGTCTTTATTGACTTTTGGCAAGCCTGCCTGAAAATTCCTGCGCTAAAATTAGTCATCTCCATCCGCGAAGATTATCTCCACTTACTATTAGAACTCGAATCTGATCACGCCGAAGTCGATATCCTCAGCCGCAACTTTCGCTATACTCTGGGCAATCTTTCCCCTTCTGAAGCTCAGTCTCTGATTGAAAATCTCACCGAAAATGCTGACTTTCCCCTTGAGCCGAATTTAGTTGATCAATTAGTGCGCGATTTGGCAGGCGATCGCGGATATGTGCGTCCCATCGAACTACAACTGGTCGGCTCTCAACTCCAGACCCACAACATCACCACTCTCGCCGCCTACCATGCTGCAGGAGCCAAACAGCGCCTTGTCGAACAATCAGTCGAAGAAGTAATCAAAGATTGTGGTCATGCGGCTTTTATCGCTCAACAAGTCCTGATCCTGCTTACCGATGAGCAAGGCAAACGTCCATTACGAACTTACCAAGAATTAAGTACAAGTCTCTTACCACACTCTAGCAACACCGTTGATCTAGAGTTAGTTTTAAAAATTCTCACTGGATCAGGTTTAGTCTTCCAATTACCCGAATCTCCTAGCAATCGCTACCAACTCGTCCATGATTACCTAGTTCCATTTATTCGTATCAATCAAGAACCAGGCTTGCAAGCTGAACTGCGAAAAGTCCGATCTACCGCCCAACGTAGCCAAGAAAATCTCAATCTGCTGACTAAGTTGGCATTAGCTGGCACAGTTTTAGGATTGCTTGTGATGGCTGGTCTAGCCTCTCAAGCAAACTACCAACGCCGCCTTGCCCAATTTGGCGAAATTGAAGCGCTAACTTCCTCCGCTCAGTCGAACTTCTTGCTCAATCGTCAATTAGAATCGCTAACAACTGCGGTTCTAGCTGCCAAAAAATTAAATGTTATCGATGCAGGAGCCGACAAAAATCAGATCGCACAATTAACCTTTCAAGCCTTGCAAACGATTGTCTATAACATGCATGAGCGATATCGATTTAATCCCATCAAAATGGATTCTCCATCCTATGTCGCAAAATTTAGCCCCGATGGTAATATGCTTGCGTTCGGTGGCTTTGATGGTAGCGTCTATCTATTTCAAACTGATGGCAAACCAATTTCACATTTAGTCGGCTTACAAACACGGGAGATTCGCGGCTTAAGTTTTAGCCCTGACGGCAAGCGCATTGCCTCGACAGGACAAGGCAAAAGTGTCAGGATTTGGAATGTAGAGACGGGTAAGTTAATCAGCAAGTTTTATGGTCATCAAAATCATATATTTAAAGTCAGTTTTCATCCTCAAGGCAAAATGTTGCTGACAGGTAGTAATGATGGAACTGCAAAATTGTGGGATAGCGATCGCGGGCTAGAACTGATCACATTTAAACCGCCAAATAAATCTCCAAATCAGCCGCCAAATCAAAATAATCAAATAGAACCTATTCAAGATGCCAGTTTTAGCCCCGATGGCAATCGGATTGTTACGGCTCAAAATAAAATGATCTCGCTCTGGGACTTGCAAGGTAATCTCCTAGACAGTGCGATCGCCCATGACCAAAAAATATATAGTGTGCGATTTCATCCTGATGGCAAGCAATTAGCCTCATCAGGCGGCGATGAAACTGTGAAACTATGGCAGATTATTGATCAGCCTATGGAGCAGACTGCGGTAGAGCCTCAGGTTCCTACAGCCAAAATTCAATTAGTCCGTATATTTAAGGGGAGTGGGACTAATGTTTTAAGTTTAAACTTTAGCGCTGATGGTAAGCGACTCGCTTTTGGCGCTCAAGATAATTCTATCCAAATTCTTAATCTTGACGGCGTGATCGAAATGAAATTAGGCGGACATACCGATGGCATATTTGATGTCAACTTCAGTCCTAATGGTCGATATCTGCTATCTGCTAGTAAAGATCGCACTGTCCGTCTTTGGGATGTCAAAACTACATTGATCGATACTATTTATGGTCACACAAGCACTATCTGGGCAGTTAGCTTTATTCCTGACGGTAAAATATTCGCCTCTGGCAGTGTCGATAAAAGCGTACGACTTTGGAATGCCGATGGTACTTTTAGACAAGAACTCAAAGGGCATGAAGATACAGTTTATGGGGTCAGCTTTAGTGCCGATGGAACTAAGTTAGTCTCGGCTAGCAATGATAAAACGGTCAGGATTTGGGATAGTCAAACAGGTAAGTTGCTGCACTTACTAAATATTCATGGCGCGGGTCTGATTTATGCCACTTTTAGTCCTGATCAAAAGATTTTAGCGACCCTCGGATGGGATAACAAAATCAAATTATGGCAATGGGATAACACTGACACTCCTAAGTTGTTACGAGTGCTGAGTGGTCATACTCAGACAGTCTGGTCGATGGCTTTCAGTCCTGATAGTCAGTCTTTAGTTTCGACCAGTAATGATCAAACCGTCAAAATTTGGAATGTGCAGAATGGACAGAATCTACAAACAATGGAAGCTCATCTAAATGGTGGGCTGGCAGTCGCTTATAGTCCTAATGGTAAGCAAATTGCTTCTGCGGGTAAAGATGGCAAATTAAAATTATGGAATTCTCAAACAGGAATGCTCGAAAAAGTGATCAGCGTTGGTGATAGTTCGTGGATATATGGCATCAGTTTTAGTCCTGACGGTAAAGCGATCGCGACAGCTAATGCTGATAAAACTGTCAAAATCATCGACCTCGCTAGTGGAGAACTTCTCAAAACCTCATCAGGACACACAGCCGAAGTATATGCTGTCAGCTACAGCCCCAATGGCAAGAGTATTGTTTCAGCTAGTCGCGACAATACGCTCAAATTATGGAACGCAGAAACGTTAAACTTTAACGAACTGGTGCAGAGAGGTTGTACTTTCCTAGACAACTATCTTGAATACACGCCAACAGTATCCCCCGATCAAAAACAGATGTGTAAGTAAACCAAAACCAGAGTTTGAGCCGCCCGCGCAGCGGGCGGC
>JAYTWB010000475.1:0-4396 GCA_043743655.1 Cyanobacteriota bacterium
ACGATTTGCTATTTCTATATATTCATCTTCTTCTCGAAATGTATCTTGCAACATTTCCTGAAGAGGATTTACATTAATATTTAGTTTCTCACAGACTAAATCATAGGTGTTGCGATCAACAATCTCTCCATTCAAAAAATTTTCGACTAACTGCACTGCAAGACCAAGCTCACTCGCTAACTGTAAAGGGGTATATCCTCTTTGCGAAATTTCATCTATAGCCTTAATCAAAATATCTGACTCAGCCCTTAACATTAATGCTGTAACCATGTTGCTAATTCCTTATATTCAAGTAGGATGTTGTAGTTAATTTTAGATTGTAATTAACTTTAGGATGTTTGTAATTAATTTTAAGATGTGTAGTGCAAAGAGCTAAATGAGTTTATTGACATTAGCGATTGATGTGGGTGGAAGTAGTATCAAAGCAATCATATTGCGAGATGACGGTACGCAGGTTTCCGAGCGATCGCAGATTGCGACCCCTCACCCTGCGACTCCCGATGCCATAATTGCGGCGTTGATCGATTTAATTGCGACATATAGTGAGTACGATCGGATTGCGATTGGGTTTCCCAGCGTGGTCGAGAATGGGGTGACAAGGGGAGCGATTAACTTACATTCTGATTGGGATGGTTTTCCATTGGCTGAGATATTGTGCGACAAATTAAGTAAACCAATCCGAATTGCTAATGATGCCGATATACAAGGCTATGGTGCGATCGCAGGAAGTGGGGTAGAGTTGGTGATCACGCTGGGTACGGGGTTGGGGTCGGCGCTATTTTTAGATGGCAAGCTGTTGCCAAATCTGGAGATTGGTCAACATATCTGGGGCGATCGCGATACTTATGAAGATCGATTGGGGCAAGCCGCTCTCAATCACATTGGTGTTGAAGATTGGAATGCGAGATTGCTAGAAGCGATCGCGTCACTTTACAAACTATTTAACTATGACAAGCTCTATATCGGTGGCGGTAATTCTCGATTAATTACTATTGAGATGCCAGAGAATTTATCTAACAAAGTAGCGATCGTCTCTAATGATCTAGGACTAATCGGCGGACTTGCCTTATGGAAATATAGCAACTAGCTGCTTTACTCCGAAACAACTCGACTGACAGAGAGCGTGTCACACATTTTATTGATTTGACTGCAAACTCGATCAAACTGATGGCGATCGCTAACATCAATGCTGAGATCGATAATCGCTGCTTTGCCTGTTTTGGTCTGGACATTTGCACGGCGCACATTGATCTTGTTATCAGATAAACGAGTCAAAATATCTCGCAGCACACCAACTCGGTCAATTGTTTCAACGCGAATGTCAATCGGATAAGTTAATACCTGATCATCTTGTTTGCGCTGATTCCAGCCGACATGCAAAAGGCGATCGCTAGGAATATTTATTAAATTAGTGCAGTCATTGCGATGGATCGTAATGCCACGACTGCTGCCCAGAGCCACAATACCCGCGATCGCTTCACCTGGGAGAGGCGTACAACAACCCGCGATCGAATAAACCATACCTTCAAGCCCTAAAATTGGCGATTTAGAACTATGACTGTGAGTGGGCTCATGGCGAGATTCATATTTCTGAGGATTGAAATAACGCTCATTGTGATGATTTTCCCGCAGTTTATTAACAACTGAGTTGACCGAAGTTTCCCCGTAACCAATACCTGCAATCAAGTCTTCGACATTGTGATAGTTACATCGCTCGGCTAATTTGTGCATCTGGTCAGATTTGAGCAATGCTTCCAAGCCATTTTTGCCCAGTTCTCGCTCTAAAGCACTACGACCCAACGCGAGATTTTCATCGCGGCGCGATCGCTTAAACCATTGACGAATCCTACTTTTTGCCGAATTTGTGGCAACAAAATTCATCCAATCAGTACTAGGATGAGCATTATTTTGAGTGAGAATATTCACAATATCGCCATGCTTAAGCGATCGCTGCAATGGAACCATCACATTATTTACTAATGCGCCAGAGCAATGATTACCGACTTCAGTATGCACGCGATAAGCGAAATCTACAGGTGTCGCCCCGCGCGGTAAGCAATACACATCCCCCTTTGGACTAAACACATATACTTCACTATCAAATAAATCTTCCTTAACACTATCGAGATATTCTTGAGGGTCTTTGAGATCGCGTTGCCATTCCACCAATTGACGCAGCCAAGTAAACTTTTGATCATCGCCTTTGAGTGGCTTACTAATCGAGTCACTCTCTTTATATTTCCAATGCGCTGCGATGCCATAGTCAGCGATATGATGCATTTCCCATGTGCGTATCTGCACCTCGATCGGTTGCCCTTTGGGACCCATTACGGCTGTATGCAAAGATTGATAGCGATTAGGCTTGGGTAGACCAATGTAGTCTTTAAAGCGCCCTGGAATCGGACAAAAATGATCATGAACGATCGCCAAAACTCGATAGCATTCATCCTTCGTATTCACAATTACACGGACGGCTTGGATATCATAAATCTCGTTGTATTGCTTTTGCTGGCGTTCCATTTTGCGATAAATGCCATACAGATGTTTGGGGCGACCACTAATTTCAAAATCAGCTATCTCCATCGCCACTAAGCGATCGCGCAAAACACGAGTCACTTCCACTAGCTGCTCTTGGCGACTCTCACGAGTCTCCGTAACCAGAGACTCCATCATCTGATATTGCTCTGGCTCAATGTACTTAAAAGCAATATCTTCCAGTTCCCACTTAATCTGTCCCAAGCCCAAACGATTAGCCAACGGTGCAAAAATTTCTCTGGTCTCTCTAGAAACTCGAACTTGCTTCTCAGGTTTCACATATTCTAGAGTTCGCATGTTGTGTAAGCGATCGGCAAGCTTGACAATAATCACGCGAATATCTTGTGCCATCGCCAAAAACATTCGCCGAAAATTTTCAGCTTGATTCTCAGTCTTGCTCTCAAAACTCAGTTTCGATAATTTGGTTACTCCCTCAACCAATTGCCTAACTTCTTTCCCAAACATTTCTTCAATCTGATCGCAGGACATCTCAGTATCCTCAACCACATCATGTAAAAAACCTGCGGCAATCATCGCATTGCTGCCACCCAAATCTTTTAAAATCGCCGCCACTGCGATTGGATGCAATATATACGGCTCCCCCGAAGCTCGACATTGTCCTTCATGTAAGCGATAGGCAAGGTCTAAAGCTCGACCGACCACATCTTCCTTGTCTAAACTCTCTCCCCGTTGCGATTTTACCCAACAACTTCTCAACCAGTCAGGAATGCAAGCATCTACTACCGTCATACATTTCTGAGCTTTTTCATCATCTAGAGACAACTCTAGACAATCTACTGGAGCTTCAGCCAATAATGTCATCGGAGTCATGTGTTTAATTCCGCCTTAGCAAAGATATTTATTAAGATTTCGATAACCTTATTTTAAACTTTATGTTAATTACGCGGTTTTGTCTTTAGATTTTGGCTCAAATCTAAAGATTGCTAAATAATCATTGGATTATCGATCAAATCGATCTGTTTGCAGAGAGTCAACCGATGTGCGTCAACATCCCAATGCACATGATCAAAAATCTTTCTTAAGATATAAAAGCCCCTACCGCATTCCAAGTCATGACATGGTGTCGGATCGTCTGAACAGCCACAATCTTGCAGATCATTCCCTTGATCAGTAATCACCCACCAATACATTTGCGAAACTATTGAAAATTTGATGGTGATTTGTTTGTCTGGATCTAAGCTATTACCATGTTTTACAGCATTCACTAAGGCTTCCTGCAAACCTAAGCGTAGCTCTGGCTGCCATTCAGATGGGACTTTGTCTAGTAACAAATCCAACACTGGCGCAAGATAAAGAGTCGAAGTAAAACTGAGATTACTCCACTTATGTCCAACTGGACGGACAGTCGTCACAATCACGTCCTTCTAGCTCCTCTGAATAACTGTTACTAAATTCATGATCGCAACACAAGCAATAGAATATATACAACATATACAGATACTATTCTAGCGAAAAAATCCTTTCCTAAATTCTTTCTTAAGAAATATGACCTTTACGCAACGACAAACTTCTCCCTTCAACCCCACCGAAAACACGCGCACAATGGGTAAAGGGATGCGTGCTGCCATTTTATTTTTGCTAGGCATATTGGTGCTGGTAGGGATTTTAGGTGGGCGACTTTTTTATTTGCAACTGATCGAGGGCGATCGCAATCAGCAGCTTGCCGAAAATAATCGGATCAGATTAATTGCCAAGCCACCTGAGCGAGGACGGCTTTTTGATCGGAAAGGTAATATTTTTTGTCAAGAAGGATGAGCAGATCACAGTCCTATTGGTGACCATGAGCGGCGATCCCTATGCGGAGAGTGTGGAGTCCCGCATCCGGGATCGTTATGCGGTC
>JAYTWB010000476.1:0-4511 GCA_043743655.1 Cyanobacteriota bacterium
GGGAGAGGGGCTAGGGGTGAGGGTCTCAGAACTTTCACGCCGCAAACAAGATTAATAAACTTGCGGTTAACCATACCCAAAGGAAGAACAGCAAGGTTAAATAAGAGTGCTACGATCGCTATAGATAAATAGAGAGATTAGATATAGGCAAAAGACTCATGAAATACTACACATTTGGCAATAATCTTCCCAACGGTAATGGTGGCGATCGCTGGTCAGGTGTGCGGTTTTGGCTGACGACTTTACTTGTATTTTGGACATTTAGTGCGATCGGCTTAGGCTGGCTAGTCAACTCTTTCTTTATCTTGATTGGTTTAGTGACAATTATCCCTGTAATCGGCTTTTTTGGTTTGCAATGGTGGGTAAAGCAGAGCATCGTAACAGCGGATTGTCCTATATGTAGTACAAGTTTTGCGGCCTCCAAGTCAAGCCAGTTTCAATGTCCTAGCTGTGGTGAACCTTTGCAAGCGCAACAAAATAAATTTGTCCGACTTACGCCTCCTGGCACAATTGATATTGATGTTCAAGTTGTTGATTGATACGATTTGATTGATACAATATTATTTACAAAAGCATTTACGAATAACATTTTGGATAGGATGTCACCATGCCATTGATTGCAACCGATAAAATTGTCAAAGAACTCGAAAAAGCTGGTGCTTTAGCAATGCGTGTTCCGCCTGAAGGTGGCTATGAAGGTCGTTACCAACTACGACTTAAGAATGCTGGTTATGACATTGTCTTCATCTCTGCGCGTGGTTTAGGTGATGTGAATAGCTATTTAACATCTGTGCATGGTGTGCGTCCTTCTCATCTCGGCAAGACCGAGATTCGCACCTATTTGATTCCACCTGCGATCCAATTTCGGCTTAATGCTCTGCCTGCCAAATCTAAAGGGCTAGTAGTATGGCTGATCGAGGGTAAATATCTTTCTAGAGAAGAGCTACAAACTTTGAGCCAGATACCCGATCGCGATCCGCGTGTAAAAATCGTGATCGAAGTTGGTAGCGATCGCGAAGTAACTTGGCAACCTCTCAAGCAAGCTGTCGCTGCCTAGAAAAAGCCATAAAAAAAGGTTTCGCATAGCGAAACCTTTTTTTATGGCTTTATGGTTTTTTTTATGGCTTTGCTTTTGTATCGGGTAATTTTACAAATACGCGATCGCCGATTTTTGCCCCACTTAAAAGCTGAGTCTGATTATCAACTGTTGTCCCGATCGTCACTGGGCGAAACTGGGGCTTACCTTTTTCATCAGCAACCAATAAACCAGTTTTGCCTTCTTGCGTGACAATCGCTACGGTTGGCACAACCAGTGCATTATCAATTTTTTGACCAATAAAGCGCATGTCGGTATTCATCCCCGATTGCAGTTTGTCCTTACCCGTATCTAGAGTCACCCGCACTTGAAACGAAGTCACATTTTGCTCAATGATTGCCTCAGGTGCAATCAAGCGAACTTTGCCTTTAAAAACTTCACTCGGAAATGCATCAGCAATAATCTCTACTTCCTGCCCGATCTTGATTTGGGAAATATCAACTTCAGGCACTTTAGCAATAATCTCTAAACCATTGGCGATCGCCACAATTGAAGTCGAACTCGATGAGTTAGTTGCTGAGGCAGTCGTGGTTGGTGTGACAAAAGCGCCAGCATTGGCATATTTTTGGGTGATAATTCCTGCAAATGGCGCACGAATTATGGTGTCTTCAATCTGAACTTCAATTACTCTAATCCCCGCGATCGCTTGAGCTAGTTGCGCTTCAGCTTGAGCAATATCTTCAACGCGGCTGCCATTTTGAGACTGTTCAGCGAGTCGAGTTGCTTCGGCTAAGTTAGCTTGGGCGGTTAGCAAATCAGCCTGAGTGCTGCGATCATCAGTTAATACTTCATCAAGGCGATCGCGCGAGATAGCGCCCTCAGTTTGTAAACCGCGATACCGCGAAGTTCGCATACTATTTAGAGCCAAACGCGATCGCGCCGCTTCCAACCGCCCGCGAGCCGCCTCGACTCTTGCCTGAGCCGCCGCAATGTCCTCAGGACGGCTACCATTGCGTAATTTGACTAAATTAGCTTCACTTGAGGCAGCACTAGCCTGCGCCTGATATAGCTGCGGGATCAGATTAGCACTATCCATCCGCCCAATGACTTGCCCCTTAACCACCCGCGCCCCTTGCTCGACCAATAGCTGATCGAGCTTACCCGCTTGTTTCGGACTAAGATTTACGGTTTCGATCGGCACAACTGAGCCGCTAGACTTAATTTTGATTGATAAAGACTTGGACTCAACTAATTGAGTCTTATCACTTGCTGTCGTTGAGCTTTGGCTCCCACCCGTAAGCACTCGAAAAGCCGTAAATCCACCGCCTAGCAAAACAACCAGTAAAACCACGATTAGCCAAGGATTTCTCCAAGCACTTTTGAGCTTAGGGGTTCCTTTGTTTTCTTGTTTTTTAGAAACAGTAGTTTGCATCGAGATTAAGCCTAACCAAAACTGACAGCATGAAAAATTGAACTTATGCAAATAAGTTATGTTAGTCTCACCTAATTTGCATCACCCCTTAGGATCATCATGCCCTAAGACCATCATATTTTCGCGATCGCGGCTTCACCATCAAAAAACGGTATATTAACAATGTTCGAGATTCTAGATACGAAGAGACGCAGGATAGTTACAAATTTACTCGTAAATTCATAGTTGGGGGTTAAAAACCTTGTGATTCAGACTGTCACAATTTGGGATGAGAAAGTGCATATTGTCCTTCATGCACCTGATGGTGTAATGCAGATTCCTCTTGTGAATGCGTATTCTTGGACATTAGGACGCGGTTCAGAAAATGATATTCCTCTATCTGATAAATGTGCATCGCGTAATCACGCTATGTTTCAAATCGTGGGAGACAATAATTATTTTCTCATCGATCTTGGTAGTCGCAATGGTTCATTTGTAAATGGACGGCGCGTGACTATTCCTGTGAGTTTAAAAAATGGCGATCGCATCACGCTGGGCGAAACTAACCTAGAATTTTACTGTCCCGAAATTATAACTGCTCCTGATACGGATATATCCCAGAGCGAAGAGACAGATGCAGCGGCGACAGCGATGCTGCATAAACGGCGACTGATCACAGTTTTAGTAGTTGATATTCGCGACTTCACTAAGCTAACTCAACAGATGGATGAGCATGTCCTCTCGGAAGCGATCGGCACCTGGTTTCGGCGGGCAGGTGAGATTATCGATCGACATGGCAGTTGGGTCGATAAATATATTGGCGATGCCGTAATGACTGTCTGGATACATGATACAGAGAAAAGCTCTGATGCTGTATCCACTCAAGAAATGCTCAAAGTTTATCGCGCGCTCTATGAACTTTATGAGATGAGTAATGAGCTTAATCAGCAGTTTGAATTACCATTCCAATTGCGAGTTGGTGCAGGTTTAAATACAGGATATGCGATGGTTGGTCAGATGGGAACCAGTCAGCATCCCGACTACACGGCTCTCGGTGATACCGTCAATGCTGCTTTTCGATTGGAGTCATCGACTAAACAATTGGGAATGGATGTCGCCATCGGTTCTGCGACTTACGGACATACTCCCTATGCGGCAGTATTGTTGCCACTAAAGCAATACTCGGTCTCACTCAAAGGCTACACCACTCCCACGATTACCTATGCTGGCACTTTCAATGAGTTGGGAACATACATCCACAAGCTGGGCTTGCAATAAAGAGAAAGACGCTAACCATGATCATGGAGCCTACTATATTAGGATTTTGTGCCAGTTAGTTTTTTCCATAGACCAACAGATCGAACTTGAACAGTATCTGTTTTGAGTGGAACTAATTGAACGGCACAGGCTTTGAGTTCGGGCTGTTTGGAGTCAGGACAAGCGGTGGCATGGGTAAGCATATTTGCTTCAGCGTCATCAGCCCACAATGCACCCCAATGCATCGGCACAAATACAGTTCCAGGTGAGATATTTTTAGTAATCACCACAGGCAAGCGCAATTTTCCTCGCCGCGATCGCACTTCTAGCCATTCTCCATCGGCGACCTTAACTGATTCAGCATCACGCGGATGTATTTCGATAAAGGGAGATGGGTGCATTTTTTGAATCTTGGGAATGCGCCCTGTTCGGGTTTGGGTATGCCAATGTCCATACAAACGACCAACCGTTAATACAAAAGGATAATTTGGGTCAGGAGGTTCAGCTAAACCCCGCGAATGATAAGCGGCAAATCTAGCGCGACCATCGGGAGTATTAAAACTCAAATTTGTATAGAGTCTGGCAGTTTCGGCTGGGCTAAATATATTTTTGTCAGAACAGGGCCACTGAACAGAACCTTCTTGAAGTCGCTGATGGGTAATCCCAGTTTGATCGCAGGGACGACCACGCGTAAGTTCTTTAAATTCGGCAAAAACTTCGGCGGCATTAGTAAATTGAAACTGATCGCTAAATCCCAATCGGCGACCAACTTCAGCGAATACTTCCCAGTCTGGACGTGCTTCACCT
>JAYTWB010000477.1:0-2570 GCA_043743655.1 Cyanobacteriota bacterium
TATTTAGGTGGTGGTGTAGCGATTAATACAGGCTCTAACAGTAGTGTTGGGGTCTTGATTACAGGAGGTGTTGATATCCCTCTGTCATCGAGATTCACCATTAATGTCGCCGCAAATCTAGCCTTTTTGCGGACAACAGACTTAGGTATTTTGGTTGGTCTTGGCTACAATTTTTAACTTCCGATCAACTTCAACGCGGAAGATATCAAAACTAAGTAGATATTAAACTTTAAGGACTTCTCCATTTTTGGGGTGCTCTTGACTCAGAAGTGGTTCCAGTTTCTTAAAGTTATCTTTCCATTACAATTTATTTCGTAGTCAATCAATTCATCCAAGAAATCAAACACTAATTTGTGATAGTTATTTCAGGAAATACTTTCCAAATTCGCAATTAAATTAGGAGAAGATTTTTATGAAATTCGCACAGTTTTTTACCCGCTTATTAGCTATGGTTTACATTTGTGGATTGATGATATTCGCTAATGTGAATCCTGCGATCGCATCTCAGGACAACAACAATAAAATCATCGATCGACTGCCGATGCCCAACATTCAGAAGAAAGCTGAAGAAGCTACTAAGGGTAGTCCTTACGATACTAATTTAGAATATGAGACTAAGAGTGCATCTAATCAAGGACTAAATGAGATTCAAGGAACTGCTGACTTTGACAAAATGAAGCGCGCTCCTAATGAGGTTGTACCGCCTGTTGTCAAGCAAGCCGAAAAAGCTTTTGACAAAGTTGGAGACAAAATGAACTCTGCTAAAGACAGTACTGAAAACAGTATTGATTCTGCTTTAGACAAAGCTAGTGATGTCGGTAACTATGTCAAAGATAAAGCTAGTGATGTGGTTAATTCCCTTACTGGCAAAGCTGAGGACACCGCTAAATCCATCAAAGACAAGATTAAATCTTAATGGATTCTTATGCGGATTAGAATAGGTAGCGCTTCGTGCCATCTATTCTAAAGTTTAAAGTTTTAAAGCAAAGAAAAAGTATCAATCAGGACAGACAGATGAGTAGTTTAATTGCAGTTGGTTTTAAAGATGAATTCACTGCTGACGAAGTTGTTTTGAAGCTTCTCAAGCTACAACAAGAACATCTCATTGACTTAGAAGATGCCGCTGTTGTGATTAGAAACAAAGCCGGAAAAGTGCGGATTAAGCAGACTCAGGAACTCACTACAACTGGAGCATTAAGTGGTGGATTTTGGGGTCTCCTATTTGGTTTTATTTTCTTTAATCCTTTCTTGGGCTGGGCGGTTGGCGCACTAGCAGGCGGAGTTTCTGGCGCATTGACAGACATTGGTATTGATGACAATTTCATTCGGGAAGTGGGCAATACTATTGAACCCAGTACTTCTGCTATTTTTATATTAGTCAGAAGTGCTACTCCTGACAAAGTGCTAGAAGACCTTAATAAGTTTGGCGGGAAAGTACTCAAAACTTCTTTGTCAAAGGAAGATGAGACAAAGCTAAAAGCAGCCTTGTCAAGATCATAATTCTATCAAACTTCTTAATTTAATTAGCTAGGCGCAAGTAAATATAAAGCTAAATATAAAACCCAAAAACCTGTGGCACACACAGCGTACGCCACAGGTTTAGACTTTGGTTTTCACTTATGCCCAGCTACTTACAGAGAGTTTGATAGAGCCATTAACTCAGATTATTTAGGAACCAAAAGGAATCAAAAATGCAAAAGTATATTTGTAAAACTTGTGGATACATCTATGATCCCGCTGTCGGCGATCCAGATTCAGGAATTGAAGCTGGCACTCCCTTTGGAGCTTTGCCCGATGATTGGGTTTGTCCCAAATGCGGAACTCCAAAGTCTGATTTCGAGCCAGAAGACGCAGCGGCAACAAATGTTCCTTTGATGGAACCAGTAACCAGTGCAAGTTAACTGTAACAAAGGGCTTTTTGTTACAGCAAGTAAGATTTCCAGACGGATACTATTACTATAAATTTAAGGAGATTTAAGCATGCGGACAATCAATATTGGACTAACCGATACACAGCGACAAGGTGTGATCGATCTACTCAATCGCGATTTGGCAGACAGCTATCTACTGTTGGTCAAAACCAAAAAACATCATTGGGATGTGGTGGGACCGCAGTTTATGACTTTGCACAAGTTATGGGAACAGCATTATGAAGCTCTAACCATCAATGTTGATGCGATCGCCGAACGAATTAGAACTTTGGGCGGGTATCCCGTGGGAACCATGGAAGGATTTCTGAAAATCTGTTCTCTTAAAGAACAAGCTGGCAGAGTGCCGACCGCGACCGATATGGTATCTCAACTTCTAGCCGATCATGAGCAGGTTGTGCGGAATTTGCGCGAACATATTGAGCAATGTAGCACCAAATTTAAAGATGATGGAACTGCTGACTTTCTTACAGGTTTGATGGAGCAGCATGAACAAATCTCATGGATGCTGCGGTCTTTTATTGAAGGTGAAGCGATCGCCTCCGATGGTGCAAAGCCAGAGCTCAGTAAAAAGATGGTTGGAGTTTAGCCACTCGCTATTTTCCTTAACCCAAAAAGTGTGAGGCGGCGCTTTGCGCCGCC
>JAYTWB010000478.1:0-2387 GCA_043743655.1 Cyanobacteriota bacterium
GTTTTATACCAATGGGGGGCTACAAACCAACTCCAGATTATGCTGTCGCCAAAGAAGGAAACGAGGATTATTATTGGGTTAGCCTCTAAAATCCTGACCTCTTTAGCACTGCCGCAGCGCGATGGTGCGGGGTAGTAAGTTCATTCGATTAGAAGATTAAATCTTCTGGTTACGATTAGGTGCGCGTCTGCAACACTTTTCGTTTCAGATCGACTTGATATATGATCACAGAGATACTCATCTGCGCGTTATGGAATTTTTTGCTGGTTTATTGACTACGGTTTTAGGCATAGCAGGCGCACCTGGAATCGCGATTGATCGGATTGCGACAGATTTTTTACGTGGGCAGATTGTTCGTGCCGACACTCTAGAAGTGAGAGTTGATAATGCTCCTAACTATCAGATTCTGTTAGGCAATGTGGATCGGATTCGAGTGGCGGGTCGGGGCGTTTATATTTTAGAGTTTTTGCGAATTGATGAGATTGACCTTGAGAGTGATACGATTAGCATTGATCCTGCGGCGTTGCAATCAGACAAAATAGTCTTGCGCCGTCCTTTACAGGCGGCGGCTAGAGTTGTGCTTCGTTCTGAAGATATTAATACGGCTCTACGATCGCCAATTGTGCAGTCTTCTTTTAAAAATCTCAGCATCGATATTACTGGCACAAATAAAGGTAAGCCTGAAATTTTTGATTTAGTCAATCCAGAGGTGACTTTTTTGGAAGGCGATCGCATTCGTCTAGCGGCGACATTGCAGTCCCAACCAACGACCGCTAAGCCTGAACCAAGCAAGCTAAATGTTTCGGTCAAAGCAGAACTGAAGACTCTGGGCGGAACTAAATTACAGATTATTAATCCTCAAATCGAATTAGAAGGAACGCCAATTCCTGATAAGATTGCCAGTGCTTTTAGTCAAGGATTAAATAAAGTCTTAGATTTGCGTCAATTGGAAAGTAGAGGTATCACCGCAAGAGTTTTAAAACTAGAATTTACGGAAGGGAAGATGCAAGTAATTGGTTTTGTCAAGATGGATTCTATCCCTAATCAATAGTTACTCCCTTCAAAACCAAGAGTTAGCGCCGCAACGCTAACTCTTGGTTTTGAAGTAGTGCAGTTAGCTGTAGGGTAAGCCCGCTATCCACGCTCTGTTTTTTTGATTTTTAATTATGCTGAGCTACTTAACTATGACTCACTGTCTCGATCCTAGCTGCAATTATCAAAATCCAGAGCGATCGCCAAGTTTAAATTTTTGTCAACAATGCGGCTCCAAGCTGAAAATAGGCGATCGCTATCGGGCGATTAAAATTCTTGGTCAAGGTGGTTTTGGGAGAACTTTTATGGGAATTGACGAAGCTCTTCCTTCTCATCCTGTTTGTGTGATCAAGCAATTTTTGCCAACTGATCTGAGTACTGTGGCTAAGGCAGCCGAACTCTTTCAGCAAGAAGCGATCAGGCTCGATGATCTGGGTAAATATCCGCAGATACCAACCTTGTTTGCTCATCTTGAGCATGATGGTCGGCAATATTTGATTCAAGAATTTATTGATGGACAAGACCTTTTGCAAGAACTGCGATCGCAGGGAGCTTTTAGCGAAAGCAAAATCAAAATGCTGTTAGCAGATTTACTGCCTATTTTGCAATTTATCCACGATCGCCATGTGATCCACCGCGATATAAAACCTGAAAATATCATTCGGCGGCAGGTTCCGAGTGGCTCGGTGACTTCGGGTAGTCATGTTTTAGTCGATTTTGGGGCAGCAAAATTTGTGACTACAAGTGCATTAATGCAGACGGGGACAGGTATCGGCAGTGCTGTATATGTTGCGCCAGAGCAAGCTCGCGGCAAAGCAATATTTGCGAGTGATCTTTATAGTTTGGGGGTGACTTGTATTCATTTGCTTACTGACGTTTCTCCATTTGATCTGATGGATATGGATGGAATATGGGTATGGCGGAGTTTTTTAGTTGATAACTTGATTAGTCCTGCTCTCGGTCAAATACTTGATCGCTTGATTGCGTCAGCGCCCAGTCAGCGCTATCAGACGGCTAAAGCTGTTTTAAATGATCTCCAGAACTTGACTTCTTCCGCCTATCAAGCATATGTGATACCGCGATCTACTACCGCAAAACCAAATCAAGCGATCGCTCCTGCATTATCGCAATTTTCCTTTGAGACAGCACACGTCACCATTAATCGCATCGGGATTGGGAGCTTTAGTAAAGTTCAATTACAAATCAACAATAGACAGAAGGGAGGAAATTCATACATTGAGACTTTAGGAAATCTGCAAGGTAAATCAATTGGCTTGGAAATGATATATATTTCCACAGGAAAGTTCTACATTGGTTCGCCGACTAGCGAAATAGGACATAGCCCTGAAGAAAGT
>JAYTWB010000479.1:0-3136 GCA_043743655.1 Cyanobacteriota bacterium
CTTTCGATGTCAAACCTAAAAGTTTGTAGCATTGATCGATGTGCATATTTGTCGATTCCACTGCAACAGAGATTTCAGTTTACGCTGACAGATGATCTCAAGTGTATCAAAACAACCAAGTCTATCAACCAAGTCTAAATTTATAGCAATCATGAATTATTTCCTAATGTAAATAATTCATGATTGCTTGATTGATAGTGGCTTCTCCATGCATATCTAGTTGCTTGGCATTTGCTAAATCTGGAGCTTGAAATTGCGCTTTAAGAAATGACCAGTCACCCTCATAAAATTCTTGTGGTGAAATAATTAGATGATCAGCATAATCCTTGACCCCACCGATGAGGATTTCCGCTTCTAAAAAGCCTTCACGAGTAAGACAAACAACAGGAATGTCCAATCGCAAAGCCTCAGATAATGTACTGTAGCCGGGCTTAGTAACGATCTGATCGCAGATTACCATCAAGTCAACAGGACGAAGACGATCGCAATTTGCTTTAGTCAAGTTTGGTAAATTAGGAGCAGTGCGATCGAAGGTAATAAACTGCCAATCAGGAAAATTTGCGAGATTTTGGTAAGGAATTGACTGCAAGCTCAGTCCTCCAAAAGTTAGTAAGGCTGTAGGGCGATCGCGATCTAAATTAAACTTGTTGCGAAGATACTCAGCCGTATATTTAGGATTTCCTCCAGTTAGCCCAACATTCTCAATATTTGGAAATGCACTCATTGACTCGGCAAATGGTAAGCGAAATAAGCGATCGCAATGGCTATAGGTTTCTGATAAGCGATCGGCTAATTCGATAAATTTGCCACCCCAATCGCGATAAATAAAATCCCAGCCAAAATTGCTAGCCATCCAGCAAGGAATATTTGCGGCTTTAGCAATCTGGACGATCATGGGCGGAATGTCGCCAAAAATTAGATCAACTTGATTTTCTTGCAAAAACTTAACTTCGGCTGCGATCAGATCAGCTTGATTAGCCGCGATCTCTTGCCATGCTGTAAAAGTAGCTTCGCGATCGACTTGTAAACTATCAATTTGAATTACGCCCACATCAAATATACGCTCATGATAAACAAAGTCACCTTCGATATATTCTTCTAACAACCAACGCGGAGCCGTTGTCGCAATAATCAGTTTGATATCAGGCGATCGCCGTTGGAGATCAGCTAAGACCGATGCAGTTCGAGTCGCATGACCAAAACCATGATTTGTAATTGCCGTATATAGAGTGGGCATAGGTTTATTCTTTAACTACCGATTCATTGACAGGCTGTTGCAAAACTGGTGAGACAGCACTAACCACGACTTGATCAGATGCAGGGAGCATGACAATCTCTTGATGATTATCTTGTCCTGCTCCGCGCACACTGACAAGATAAATACTACTCAAAGTCAATATCACGCCAAGCCATTGGACTAAAGTAAGATTTTCATCTAAAAACAAACCGCTAAATATGAGTGCAAATACAGGTGTCGAGAAGGTCAAGGCGCTGAGTGTGGTCAGACTGCCCGAAGAAGCAAACAAGAAAAATAATCCATAAGCGATCGCGCTACCCATAATCGCCATATATGCCATACCTAGCCAACCCCAAGCACTCAAATCTTGCCATTGATGCGGCTCACTCTGATTAGAAAGCAGTAATAAGGGCAATCCCCCAATAATCATATGCCAGCCTGTCGCCATCACAGGATCGGCATAGCGCACCACAGGACGGATCAAAATCGTGCCGATCGCCATCGACAATGATGCACCGAGCATAAACCACTCACCGACTGTAAACACACCCGACTGTAAAATTGCCGCAAAATCTCCTGCTAATAACGCCGTGATTAGTTCAGCAGGCAAGCCAATCAAACCAATTCCCAGTACTCCCAATAACAAACCCAAAGTAGCCCAAATCCCGATTTTTTCTTTATATAAAACCGCCGCCAGAACCGCCACAGCAAGAGGTTGCGAGTCAATTAGTAAAGAGCCAAGCCCTGCATTGGTACGCACTAAACCATGAGCCAAAAAACCTTGAAACATCGTGCCATCGACTAACGCAAACAAGCTAATCCATAGCCAAGCTTGCCAACCCTTTGGTTGAGGCTTACCAAAATAAGCCGCCCCTAAAATCAGTAATATTCCTGCGGGGATCAAGCGCATCGCCGCCATAAATATAGGACTTGTCTGTGGTAGCAATGCTTTCATCACCACCATCGCAGTTCCCCAAAGAAAAAATGGCGCAATTACTAAGGGAGACTGACGGGTTAGCCCAGAGTTACTGGCTGGTGTAGATGACTGCATATTTTCTGGCGAATAGAATTCTAAAGTTTGATTGCGGGGAGTATCAAAAAGTATAGCAATTGTCATACGGCTATAAGCTCTGAGGAGAAAAGGCGGCGCGTAGCTCCGCCTTTTCTCCTCAGAGCCTCTCTATTTTTTAGGGGAACTTGAACTTTTATGAAGTGCTTACCCTGTATACCTTACGATACTTGCTCTGAAAGGTGCAATCTCAAAACCATTGCTAGCAAAGCTTTCTAGCGATTTAGTAAAAAATTAGTGCAGTAAGTAATTAGAAAAAACTGCTCAAATCCATATAAATTAACCGTTTGGTATATACACAAGTGGTAAGTTGCTATTAGAATAAGCAATCAGAAGTCATATTCAGTGCGACTTTCGCAAAAAGCGATCGCACAGGTATTACTTTGAAATTTAACTCATACTCAAATATTTACTTATAAAAAGGGGAAACCTATGAATAAAGGTGAACTAGTTGATGCTATTTCCAAAAAGACTGCCGAGAAGGGTGTGTCCGTCAACAAAAAGACTGCTGACGAAGTTCTCTCTGCAACTCTTGACGTGATCATCGAAACTGTGGCGGGTGGCGATAAAGTAACTTTGGTTGGCTTCGGTTCATTTGAAGCACGCGATCGCAAAGCCAGAGAAGGTCGTAACCCTAAGACTGGTGAAAAGATGGAAATCCCTGCTACTAAAGTACCTGCATTCTCTGCTGGCAAATCTTTTAAAGAGCAAGTTAGTCCTGCGTCTGACAAATAGTACTTTGGATCAAAATTAATTGATTTAAAACCAGAAAATAGAATATCTCTATTTTCTGGTTTTTTATGTTTCTGGTTTTTTATATTTTTTAGGAC
>JAYTWB010000480.1:0-4391 GCA_043743655.1 Cyanobacteriota bacterium
ATATTGCCAGTATGCAAGTCGGTCGGCGGATGGTACGCGGCGAGGCGGTGATGGTCTTAAATATTGATGATCCATTACCTAGCGGCTTGGTTGATGAAATCATCCATATTCAAGGCGTAACTGATGCCTTTGTTGTAAAACTATAAAAAATTGCGAGAAAATAAAAGGGCGCAAAGCGCCCTTTTATTTTTTGGTAGTTCACTGTAATATCTAAACGAAGTTTAGTGGATTAGCATTATGTCAACTTCAAAAGAATATGTTTCTTCTGAGAAATATCGTCAAATGTTGGTACGCGATGGCGATCGCCGTTTTCAAGAATGGCATAAAAGCTTTCTTAACTACCAACGCGCATTTCAAGACGATCTAAACAAACGCAAACCAAATTAACCCTTACCAAAAGACTGCTTAAAAAGTCTCGCTAAGCGAGACTTTTTAGCTTTTCTGCAAAGCGCTGTATAATTCGGCTCATCGCAAAAAATATTAATTCATGGATTTTTGGGAATGGTACGATCGCAATCTCTTAGCAGCTAGACAATATGAGGGGCGCGCATATGAACTCGACTGGCTGATCTTGCAACAAACATCGATAAACAAGCTGGACTTGAGATTGCGATCGCCAAATGTCTCACCAAAAATTACATCGGAAATATTAAATAATCTAGATAATCTCTGGCACCAAAGAATAAGCGATCGCATTCCCGTGCAGTACCTAACAGGCTGCATGACATGGCGCAATTTAGAATTACAAGTCTCTCCTGCCGTATTAATTCCTCGTCCTGAAACTGAATTAATCATCGATATTGTGGCTGACTTTTGCTTAGATGGGATTTATCGGAATGGGATTTGGGTTGATCTCGGTACTGGCAGTGGTGCTATCGCGATCGCTTTAGCCCAGCATTTTGATCAAGCCCAAATTTATGCGATCGATTGTAGTCAAGCTGCTTTAGAAATTGCCAAAATTAATGCAGCTAAAAATCTAGGTAATCAAATAAATAATCAAAAAATTAATCGAAAAATTAATTTCCATCATGGCAGTTGGTTCCAGCCACTAACGCATCTAAAAAATGCGATCGCAGGAATAATCTCCAATCCGCCTTACATTCCCAGCATTGAAGTTTTAAATTTGCAGCCAGAAGTCACTAAACATGAGCCACATCTAGCGCTCGATGGTGGTACTGATGGACTAGATGCGATTCGAGAACTTGTAAATACTGCTCCCAAATATTTGATCTCAGGTGGTTATTGGATCATCGAGATGATGGCTGGTCAAGCAAATATAGTGCGATCGCTCTTACAAGAAAATGGCAGATATACAAATATTCAAATCCATCGAGATTATTCAGGTATTGCAAGATTTATCTCTGCTCAAAATATCTAACGCACTTGTTGATAAGTGATCTCAGAAATCATGGGAATCTTGTCAGGATACTTACCAAGTACACAATTAAAAATGGCGTATACAGCAGTAGTTGTTATTCCTAAAAAAGTAACACTGGCAATAATTTGCAACATAAAAGGAAAGAATGAAACTTTGCCCAAAATTACACCTAAAAGCTCGGTTATCGCCCCAACAAGTGCCACGACAATATCTAATAGCAAGGCTTGCATTGCATTAAATCGCACAAAGTGATTAACTTTGTAGCTTCTGACCACAAAAATAAATACACAGAACCAAGTAACAAAACGAATAGAAATAAAATCAATAATGGAAATTGATAAAACTTGATTTACTTTAATAATCGGAAGAAATATAACTGTCAATTGAGGGAATTGGATAAATAAGAATGCACCAAAAATAACTACTGCGGCAAGTGGTAATAGGTAGGGTAAGGTGGCATATAGCCTATCTAAATAATTAACTGAACTGCGTCTTGTCATAAGTTATTTTTTTTACTTTTTTTAGATTAATTACTAATTTATAACTCACACTGAAATGAGGCGGCTTCAGAAAGAGTGGGAATGTCTGAATATTCGCCTTTGATACTTTGATAAATGGCATAACCAGCTAACAGCATTGTACCGATAAATATTGTGTTGGCAAAAGTAGAACTAATTATTGATGGTAGTGAATCGCTTGCCAACTGTTCAAGAACTTGGAAGAAAAGCTGAGCAATAAATAACACAATTTGCATTAGTAAGGCTTGCATCGCATTAAATCGCACGAAGTGAGGTACGCGGGAATCCCTGACTACCAAAAAATATAGTCCCATAAACAGAAAAAATTCACCTGTTAAGCCAAGTACAGGCACTAAGGGAAATGCTAATACATTGCCATATAGCCAAATGAACGGAATGAATGGAAATACAAGTATGGGAAACTGTTGAAACAAAACGGCTCCATAAATCACCGCTGCCGATATGGGCAGTAGGTAAGGCAAGCAACTATAAAAGCGATGCAGAGGTGTGGTGGGTTCTTGCCATGTCATAAGGATTTCCTTTGAGTTGGGAGCATTTACGCAATTGGTATGGGTCTGATTTTAGCTTAAACAACCCAAAAATGAGAGGCTAAGCTTTGCCCAGCCTCTCATTTTTAGAATTTAGCTAACGCATAGTTGACGAACTTTTGGCGGATGCGATCGCTCAATAATCCAGACTAAAATACGGAAAATGCAAACTGAAATTCTTTAAATTCTAATTGATTAAAGGTGTGATAACCTGACGGATAATTTGTGAGGAAACTGAAGTGAGCCGTTTGATAGGTCAATTACAAAAAACAAGAATTTGTCTGAATTTGCAGTTTGGTTTTATTGCCTTTATGCCGATTGTAGCGATCGTTAATTGCAGCTATGAGAGTGTATTTGCAACGCCGATCAGTTCGATCAACAAGTCAGAGCCGACATCAAAAATAAAGCAAAAGCCAATTCCTGCGCCAAAAGTATTAGCCCCTGTCTTGATTCCTGTAAAGCAAATTTTGGTTGTTGGCAGTTCGATTTTGACAAAAGCAGAAATCGAACAGATTACCAATCCTTATCTTAATAAGTCACTAACTTTTAGTCAGTTGCGTGAAGTCGCTGATCAAATTACGCAGCTTTATCAAGAACGTAATTACATTACTTCGCGAGCGATTATTGAATCTCAAGAAATCAAGAATGGCGTGGTCACGATCCAAGTTTTAGAAGGAACCCTTGAACGGATCGATATCAAGAGAGCGGGCAATGTGCAGGGGCGGTTAAATGATGACTATGTTAGGAGTCGGGCAGCGATCGCGGCGACTGCCCCCCTTAACTTCACTCGTCTCGAAGAAGAATTACAACTCTTACGCGCTGATCCTCTGCTATTAGATATCAAAGCCAATCTCACCGCAGGTACTAAGCCCGATCAAAGTACATTGCAGATTACTTTTACGGAAGCAAAAACCTTTAATACGCGCTTGTTTACAGATAACTATGGCAACGTCTCGTCAGGCATTTATCGGGCGGGAGTGACATCGCAAGAGGCAAATCTCACGGGTATCGGTGACTTGGCGGCGCTTAGTTATACGCGATCAGGCGGTTCTAATGCCTATGGCTTGAGCTATCAATATCCGCTAAACCCAATGGGAGGGGCGTTAAATTTTAATGCTTCTATCGGTGACAGTCGGGTCACACAGCCCGAATTTGCTAGCTTAAATATTGCTACAAATTCACAGGTGTATGAGCTTGGCTATCGTCAGCCTGTAGTGCGATCGCCAAAAGAAGAATTAGCATTTGGTGTTGGTTTATCGTTGGAAAATAGTGGGTCTTTTTTAGGTGGTCAGTCTTTTAATTTCCAAAATTTTACGCTTGGTGATGGGCAATCGCAAGCGAGAGTTTTGCGTTTAAATCAAGAATATATCAACCGAGATATCGCTGGAGCATGGGCGTTTCGATCAGCTTTTAGTGGTGGATTAAATCTGCTCGGGGCAACTATTCGCAATGATGGATCGCCCGATGGCAGATTTTTGTATTGGACTGGTCAAGCCCTACGCGTGCAGCGTTTAGGCAACGATCGCGATACGCTGGCGTTCTTTAGATTAAATATGCAGTTAACAGGCGATCGCTTGCTGTCACTAAATCGCTTTAGTGTGGGTGGACCGCAGTCAGTGCGTGGCTATCGTCAAAATCAAAATACGGGTGATAGCGGTATTCAAGGATCAGTTGAGTTGCAGCTGCCTGTGTTACGCGATGAGGATAGCTTTGCGATCGTTAAATTGCTGCCCTTTTTTGAGGGAGGATCAGTCTGGAATAACCGCACCGCAAACTCTAGTCCCCAGACTTTGTTTAGCGTTGGTCTGGGCGCACAATATCAACCGATCCGCAATTTAACTTTTCGTCTAGATTTTGGGCTTCCTTTAGTCAATGCAAACAACTCTGGTACTAATCTCCAAGATTCTGGCTTGTATTTCTCGGTCAATGGCAATTTCTAAGTAAATA
>JAYTWB010000481.1:0-1874 GCA_043743655.1 Cyanobacteriota bacterium
AGCCGAGTAATTCCCCAGGTATCTGCACAGGAGCGCCTTGAACATAGCTGGCATAGGGATCGATCAATAGGCTGACCAAATCAGTATCTGCAACGCGGCGAAAATCGGGATAGCGCAAACTACCTTGCAGCATAAATCCTAAACCTAAGCCAATCATTAAAAAGCTCAGTAATAACCATCGATTGTATAGCTGTGATAAGAGCAGCGCTGCGATCGCGGCGAGGATAACGCCAACAACTGGCGAAATTTGAATTAATAAATCTCGCCAAAAATTTTGATGCAAGCGTTTTTTATTAAGCTTTTTCTCTTCTTTTAATAATTCTCCAAAATCATACTCAGTTAATAGTCCTAATTGTTGGGAATATCCCGCCAAAAACTTGAGCCTAGTCCCAACTAATGGATGCGTGGAATGCAACTCTAGCCAACGCCGCCACGGATTAAAAAGCTCCCATAGAAATACGCGATATGGGTCTTGATCAGTTTGTCCTGAATGAGCGATTTCCATCGCTAAGCCGATCGCTGTCATCGTTTGGCGATCGCAAATCCCAATTGCTCTAGTTGATTCTAAAAGGCGATTAGTCGGCATCGCTGGCTGGTTATAAGGCAACATTTGCCGCGCCATTTTCGGTAGCGCTCTGGCTAGGGCGTTAGGATTGCCTGTGATTTCTGAGGCAAAGCGATCGCTGACGATCGTGCTGGAATGGGAGAGCCAAATTAGTAAATAATTACTGAGAGAATAGAGAAATTTGGCAAAAGTTGCCACAACTTGCCAAATTTGTTTCGCGCTTTTGGCAC
Organism: Cyanobacteriota bacterium; assembly: GCA_043743655.1. Classification (GTDB taxonomy): domain Bacteria; phylum Cyanobacteriota; class Cyanobacteriia; order Pseudanabaenales; family Pseudanabaenaceae; genus Pseudanabaena. The sequence continues at coordinate 796 of JAYTWB010000481.1, forward strand.
GATAACTAAGGCGACTTAATAATACATAGATGAAGTAGAGAACTTGTACGGGAGCAGAAATAAAGGTTAAAACTGCAAAACTCTTATTCCTAATTCGTCCTAGTTGATAGGCATAGACCGCCGCGATTTCGTCATCATCTAGACATGCAAATAAGCCGCGACTGACTACAATTCGCGCTGAATTAGAGATGACACCATAGGTAAATGCTACGGGCGCATCATCTTCTATCCATCCTAAACGTGGCACAAACATATTATATTTTTCGCAAAACTCCTCAATTACTTCTACAGCTTCAGGACTCTTTTCATCCAAATCGGCAAGAGTAATCCATTGGATGCGGTGATATTGCTTTTGAGTGATGTCGATAATCCAGGGCGACATAAAAAATAGCAGAATACTAAATATCCCTGATGCGATCGCCGTTGTTTTTAGCCAAGTCTCCGAAAAATAATCTGTGAAAATCCGCGAAATTCCATAGCTGATTAGAAATTGTAAGCCAATAAATGCGGCGATCGTTAGTACAGTTGACGCGATCAAAGAATATGTATATCGAGATGGCAGGGCTAAGGTAACGTCTTTTTTGCGATAACGGCGCGGACTGGACTTGATCACTGAGGCGACATCTTCATTGCGCTTGATCCGATCATCGGTCGGAGCCTCAAGCACAGCGCGAAGCGTAATCAAAGATTTTTGCGCCCATTTTTGCAATTGTGGATCAGCATATCCTGCGAGATTTTCGCAAATGGCGATCGCTTTATCCGCACGACCTGTTTTTTTGTATGCCGAAACCATCCAAATTTGTGCTTGCACATAGTCTTTGGAGTTTGGGTCGTCATGCTCTTGGCTATATTCGCTCAAGATGGCGATCGCTTCGGTATAGTGTTTTCGCAGCAGCGCTTCTTTGCCAGCTTTCAGTGACATTATTTCGCCTCAGTCTCGCAACATTAAGGTTTATTTTGACATTGACTGAGACTGATCGATATTAAAAATCAAAAATCAGAGCGTGGTTCTATAGCAATGTAGGTTTTGCTTAGGACATAAAACCGAAAAGACGAGTGGCGGCGCTTCGCGCCGCCAC
>JAYTWB010000482.1:0-8303 GCA_043743655.1 Cyanobacteriota bacterium
TTTAAGATATTTTTGATTAGAGCCTGAGATGGACTGGAGGTTGCTGGATCGCAATTAAGCCACATCCCCCCAATTTGACTACTTAAATAACTAAATTCACTGCTCTCTTGCCAAAACAATTCAGCACTCACATCTGCAATTTGTTCAATATGCGAGACCAACTCCCGATACATAGCTAAGGGGATATCGGGATTATAAATAATCTTACAGCGATTAACAGTCGGCTCCCCACTAGGCACTTTCTAGCTCCTGCTCTAATTCTTTTTTGTCTAAAATGTTGTTGATTGGCTGAGTGCCAATCAAGCAACAGTTCACTTCGTCAATGCATACTTTTCCCCACTGCAATGCCCAGCGAACAAGAGAAACACGGTTGTCAGTTTTAGTTTTGGTCAAAATATTACTAATGTGATTATCGACAGTGCGCTTACTGATCGCAAGTTTGATGGCTATGTCTTGGTTAGTTAAGCCCGCAGACACTAATTCAATTACTTGAAGTTCTCGCTCAGACAGAGAAATGGATATATTTGTCAATGTATTTTGATTTGATTTGACAGGGTTAGTCATGGTAGCGAGGGTGGATTGCGCCAATGTTTCAGAGTTATATTCATCTTAGCGGTTAGATGATGAGTATAAATTCTCATCTGAGATTGTGTCAATTAATTAAGGCTGAGATTCTTGCGTATCGTGTTGTTTTTGTGATCTAGCTATGAGTAAGGCGTAAAGCGCTATTAAAGCGCTATAAATAGAGAATGCTAGATTTATTGCTTGTGGCAGCTTTGGGGTTTTTAGGAAGTTTTGGTCATTGCGTGGGGATGTGTGGACCTTTGACCGTAGCATTTTCACTTTCAGGTAATTCGGTTTCGGATAATTCGCTTTTGGATCAAGAGAGCGATCGCAAAAGCTTGCCACAACATCTACGAGAACATTTACCACAACACTTATATTTTCATATATTGCTAAATATTGGCAGGATTTTGAGTTATGCGATCGCAGGAGCCTTTATTGGGGCGATCGGTTCGGTACTGGTTGCGGGTGGACAGCTTGCAGGGATTGAGAGCGATCTGCGCCGTTGGCTAACCATCTTGACAGGAATTTTGTTGATTTGGATGGGAATTGTCCAGATCAAGCCTGAAGGATTGCCACAGATTCCATTTTTGAACCCGATGTCACAAATCGGACTGCATCAGCGACTTAGTAACGCGATGATCAAATTATCCCTGCATTCTCATCCACTTACGCCCGCACTGTTAGGCATGACATGGGGATTGATTCCTTGCGGATTTCTCTACACAGCTCAACTAAAGGCTGCTGAAACTGGTGATATGGTGCAGGGTGCGCTGACGATGCTCGCTTTTGGCATCGGCACTTTACCTTCGATGTTAGGGATTGGTGTATTTGCGGGATTACTGAGCCGCGACAGGCGGAGTCAGTTGTTTCAGATAGGCGGCTGGATTACGCTCACCATCGGCATCTTAACTTTATTGCGAACTAGCAGCATGGTGGATTACACAGGGCATGGTGGATTGATTTTACTAATTCTTGCTCTGGTCGCCCGTCCACTGAGCCAAATCTCTAAATCTTGGTCAGCAGTCTGGTCAGCATTTTGGTCAGCACCAATGCGATATCGCCGTGCGATCGGGTTAGGTGCATTTATCCTGTCTCTTGCACATACTTTCCACATGATCGAGCATACTTTTCAATGGAACTTTGATACTTTCTCGTTCATGATTCCCACGCATCAAGTTTCGATCGGGATTGGCGCGATCGCGATCGCTTTGATGGCTCCAGCCGCTCTTACCAGTTCAGACTGGATGGTTACAAAACTAGGTAAATATTGGCGCTATTTACATTTACTCTCGGTTCCCGCGCTGGTGCTTGCTTCAGTTCATACGATCGCAATCGGGACTAGCTATCTTGGTGCAGTGGAATGGACTATTCAAAATTGGATTTTGACAATTTTATGTGGATCGGTGACGGCGATTACTTTATTAATTAGGGTTTTGGTATACGGCGATCGCTATATACCAAAACAAACATCAAAGGAACAAGTAAAATAGCACCCCAGTCTTAACTTTAAATTACACCGCGTGATTTAAGCATTAATATGCAGTAATTTAAACATGTGCGTTTATTTTAAAGAGATATGACTCCAACCATTCCCACCGAACAAATCGATCTCATTGTGGGGAATCAACACCACGATCCCTTTACAGTACTAGGCTCACATGAAATTGAACTAGAGGGTAAGTCGGCATGGGTGGTTAGAGCCTATCTACCTGATGCAGTTGCCGTGTCTGTGGTTACGCAGCACAAAGAATATGCGATGCAATCATTGCATCATCCTCACTTTTTTGAATGTATTATTACTGACGCGCCCCACCTATTTAGTTACCAATTTAAAGTTACATCGGGTGATGGCGATCGCTTGATTCATGATCCTTATTACTTTAAATCACCGATGCTAACCGAGTTTGATGCCTATCTATTTGGTCAAGGCACGCATTATCAGATTTACGAAAAAATGGGCGCGCACTTGACCACGATTGATAATGTCAGTGGCGTTTATTTTGCAGTGTGGGCTCCAAATGCGCGGAACGTCTCACTAATCGGCGACTTTAATAGCTGGGATGGGCGCAAACATCAAATGCGTAAAGGGCATACAGGCATTTGGGATTTATTTATCCCTGATTTGCAAGTCGGCGCAAGTTACAAGTACGAAATTAAGAGTCCTGAAGGACATATTTACGAAAAATCTGATCCTTACGGCTTTTTTCAAGAAATTCGTCCCAAAACCGCGTCAGTTGTGGCTGATCTCAGTACTTACGAATGGAGCGATCGCGCATGGCTAGATAAGCGCGCCGCTGAAGACCCACTCAAAAAGCCAATCTCAGTCTACGAGATGCATCTCGGCTCATGGATGCACGCCTCTAGCGCCAATCCTCCTGAAACAGGCTATCCCAGTGTATCGGCTGCCGACCTCAAGCCAGGGGCAAGATTTCTCACCTATCGTGAACTTGCTGAAGACTTGATCCCTTATGTCAAAGAAATGGGCTATACCCATATCGAAATGATGCCTGTTGCCGAACATCCCTTCGACGGCTCTTGGGGATATCAAGTCACAGGCTACTATGCACCCACTTCGCGCTATGGCACGCCGCAAGATTTGATGTATTTTATCGATCAGTGCCACCAAAATGATATTGGGGTGATTGTTGATTGGGTTCCTGCCCATTTCCCTAAAGATGGACATGGTTTATCCTTTTTTGACGGCACATTTCTTTATGAACCTTCTGATGAGCGCATTGGTGAACATAAAGAATGGGGAACCAAAATCTTTAATTACGCTCGCAATGAAGTCCAAAACTTCTTGATCGCTAATGTTCTATTTTGGTTTGAGAAGTACCACATTGACGGAATCCGTGTTGATGCGGTTGCCTCCATGCTACATCGTGATTACAATCGCGAGGCAGGAACATGGCTGCCTAACAAGTATGGCGGTCGGGAAGACCTCGAAGTCATCGAGCTATTCCGTCATTTACATAGCATTCTATTTACTTATTACCCAGGTACGCTTTCTATTGCTGAAGAGTCCACATCTTGGCCGATGGTGACATGGCCGGCTTATTCAGGCGGTTTAGGCTTTAACCTGAAATGGAACATGGGTTGGATGCACGATATGCTTGATTATTTCAAGCTCGATCCCTACTTCCGTGGACATAACAATAACTATCTCACCTTCAGCATTTGGTATGCCTTCAGCGAAAACTTTATGCTGGCTCTCTCTCATGATGAAGTTGTGCATGGCAAAAGTCCGATGATTGGTAAGATGCCGGGCGATCAGTGGCAGAAGTTTGCAAACTTGCGATGTCTCTATGGCTATATGTTTACCCATCCAGGCAAGAAGACTATGTTTATGGGCATGGAATTTGGTCAATGGTCAGAATGGAATGTCTGGGGTGATCTGGAGTGGCATTTGTTGCAATATCCTCAACACAAGACGCTGCAAAAATATGTTGGCGATCTGAATAAATTATTGCGATCGCTACCCGAGCTTTATACCCAAGACTTCTCTCAAGATGGCTTTGAGTGGATTGAGTGCAATGACACGCAAAACTCGGTGATTTCGTTCTTGCGTAAAGGATTAGATGGTGAGTTTGTGCTGGTTGTCTGCAACTTTACGCCTGTTACGCATCATAACTATCGAGTTGGTGTTCCTGAGCAAGGATTTTATAAAGAAGTCCTCAATAGTGACGCGCCGATATATGGCGGTAGTGGCGTTGGTAATCTCGGTGGGAAGTATAGCGACGATTTCGGTAGTCATGGCAAGCGTTATTCAATTGATGTGACGGCTCCTCCATTAGGTGTGGTTGTATTCAAATATACGGGTGAGGTTTGAATAAAGCTAGCCCATTCTCCCGCTTTGGGAGAATGGGCGGGGAATGAGGGCATATGTACGCTCTGATTTCATGGATAACTTAAGCGATCGCGCGATCGCAAAAATCATTAGGTTTCACCATCTCGATATCATGCTTCCATGTGCGTGAATTCAAAAAGGTGGGTAGCTCAACTAGGCTAGTGGAAGCTAAATTTATGACTTGATCTGATATTTGTGAATCTAGATTTTGTAAATCTGAGTTTTGTAAATTTAACGAGTCTAGTTCCATCTCATTTAAAATCTGTAGAGCTAGATGAAGATTTGCTTCTAGGTATTTAATGCGATTTTGTAATATTTCGATGGTCGATTCTTCTGTACTCATAGCCTAAACTCCATCAGCTGATTAATACTGACTCTGCAATCTAAATATATGCAGCAGAGCTTAATCTTTATAGCTATACATCATCATCCTACAAAAGAGTGATATCTAGCATTTTTAAGTCTAGTTTGTTTCTCAGCCAAAGGCTGAGAAACAAACTTCTGTAACCCGCTAGACTTGAAAATGCTATATTACTTTTTATCTTTCGTTGAGCAGGTTCATGGCTAGTTCTGAGCATAAAGTTTTAATCATCACAGCTAGCGATAACAATCTCATTTGTAGTGATTTTCTAATATCTGATGGTCAATATATTGCTGGAGATCGTGGCGATCGCTATCAAATTTTGCAATGTGAATCCACTTTATTAGCTCTAGATATCTGTCAACAAGAATCTCCTAAATGCATTTTATTAGATTGGGAACTACCTGATCTAAACATTGATCTAAATATTGGTTTAAATACTTATGTAAATGCGGAGAAGTTTCTCCAGAAATTAGCTATTTATCAAATTCCTGTGGTGTTTTTGATCAGAGAAGATTTGGTTAGAGAAGAGAATGAACAAATAGTAAATCTGGAGACTCATGACTATCTGATTAAAGAAACTCTGACTAAAGAATTGCTTTGTGCTACGCTGCGACATGCGATCGCGATCGCAAAACTCCACCAAAAACTCGCTGACAGCACAGATGCTGTAGCCCAAACCAAAATAATATTACAAGAAGCACAAGAGATTGCTACCTTCGGGATTTGGGAACTCGATGTGCATACAGGAGCCGTCAAGTGGTCGCAGGAAATCTTCTCTATTCTAGGACTTGTTCCAGATCAATCAGCGCTTATCTATAACCAAATTAGTCAATACTTTAATCCTGATGATTGGGCAAAGCTCGATCGGCTGATCGCCAGAGCAGTTCAGCAGGGATTAGCTTACGAAGCCGAATTGCGATTTACGCGTGCGAATGGCATATCTGGATGTATATTATCCAAAGGGAAGCCCAAATTTGATACTCAAGGGAAAGTAAATCAACTGTTTGGGGTGGCGATCGACATTAGCGATCGCAAGCTTGCTGAATCACAATTTCAAGAGCAAATCAAAAGAAAATCTTTACTACGAGAAATCACTCAAAAGATTCGCCTATCACTTGATCTCGATACTATTTTTGAGACAGCGACCCTAGAAATCCGTCAATTCTTGAAGAGCGATCGCGTTGGCATCTTTAAGTTCGATCCTGACTCTAATTTTAATGATGGAGAATTTGTCGCTGAGTCGGTAGCTGCTGGATTTGATTCAGTTGTAAAGGTTCCATTTCACGATGATTGCTTTGGTGAGCAATATGCTGAAGCATATCGTTATGGGAAATATCAAGCTGTAGATGACATCTATGATTCCAAACTTTTAGAATGTCATATTAATATTTTAAAAATATTTCAGATTCGCGCTAATTTAGTCATGCCATTACTCAATGGCGAAGCTCTCTGGGGACTACTCTGTATTCATCAATGTTCAGCTCCCCGACATTGGGAACCAACCGAAATTGACCTCATTCAGCAAATCAGCTATCAACTAGCGATCGCCATTCAACAAGCTTGTCTGTATCAACAAGTTCAAACCGAACTTATTGACAAACAAAAATTGTATTTGCGGCTAAGCACTGAACTAAATCAGAAGAAAATATTAATCAAAGAGGTTCATCACCGCGTCAAAAATAACTTACAGCTCATGTCCAGCTTATTAAGAATGCAGTTTCGGAAAACAACTCCCGAATTAAAAATTTTGCTAGAGGATTACCAAAACCGAATTCAGTCGATGGCGCTAATTCATGTCCAGCTTTATCGCAATGACGATCAAGCTAATATTAATTTCTATGACTATATTTCCGACCTAATAACTAATCTTTTTCATTGTTATGGCAGCGATCGCACACTTATTCGATGCCAGCTTGCAGTCAGCAGTATTTTCTTGCCGATCGATCAATCTATTCCTGTCGGGCTGATCATCAATGAGTTAGTATCTAACACCTTAAAATATGCTTTTCCGCAAGGAATGGGTAAAATAGATATTCAATTAACCCAAACAAAAAATGAATATCAGCTCATTGTCTCTGACAACGGGATCGGCATATTACCAGCCATTGACCTCAGAAATACAGATAGTTTGGGAATGCAGTTAGTTTATAGCTTAACTGAACAATTGGAGGGAAAACTTATTTATGATAATCACAACGGGACAAAATTTCAGCTAACTTTTTGCGCCCTTTAATTTTATTGAGTTTGTGCAATTTTTGTTACTTTTCTTTAAATCTATACACAATATAAATATATAATTAGACACATAATCAAGACTTATGCTTGATAAGCATAAATGCTTATAGATTTTTTGTTGTTAAGGGGACAAAAATGCTGGGTATTAAAGTTGTAATTGTTGAAGATGAAAGACTTGTCGCCCAAGACATTGCTCAAATACTCGAAGATGCTGGCTATTTCGTTTGTGCGATCGCATCTGACGGCGAGACTGCCATTAAAAAAATCGTGGAATTTTCTCCCGATTTAGTACTGCTCGATATCCACATTAAGGGGTTAATCGATGGCATAGATGTTGCCAAAATGGTGCAATCATTCTGTGATATTCCGATTATTTATCTCACGGCTTTTTCAGATGCCGAAACCCTAAAACGCTCTCAATCAACTAATCCGATGGCATATGTGATTAAGCCATTTCGTACTGAGCAGCTTCTCTCTTCGATCACCATCGCCTTAACAACTCATGCTTCCCAAAAAGAAGATCATCATGAGTCGCAGCTCAAAGACAAATTTCTCTCAATCATCAGCCATGAACTCCGCAACCCACTTAATGCAATTCTAGGTTTCTCAGAATGCTTGCAAAGCGAAATGTTTGGTTCAATCAATGCAGAACAAATAGAAGCTTTACAAATAATTAATAGTAGTGGAAGTAATCTATTGAGTATGATCAATGATGTTCTTGACTTATCAAAACTAGAAGTTGGCAAGTTCAAATTACAGCTTGAACTAACGCCGATCGCGCAAATTTGCCAAGAGAGTCTGAGTCATGTTTCTAAAGAGGCAATTCAAAAGCATATTCAGATTCAAACAAAAATCCACCCTAAATTACCTTACTTAATGTTAGATGAGCGACGTATTCTGCAAATTTTGATTAACTTACTCAAAAACGCTATAAAATTTACGCCACAGGGTGGAGATGTCACATTAGAAGTAACCCACGATCAGATACTTCCTCTTACTGAAAATAAGTCTGAAAATAAATCCTCTGTTCGGATTGCGATAATCGATACAGGCATCGGTATTTCCCCAGAAAATCTTGATAAACTATTCCAACCTTTTAGCCAAGTTGATGATACTTTAGCTCGCAAATATGAGGGGATGGGGTTAGGAACTAGACTTGTCAAAATGCTAGTTGAGTTACATGGTGGCAAAGTGGACGTAACCAGTGAAGTAGGTGTGGGAAGCTGCTTTATGATTGAGTTACCTTGTAGTAATCCATACAGTGCATCACTGGCTAGTAATAATTAAATG
>JAYTWB010000483.1:0-7092 GCA_043743655.1 Cyanobacteriota bacterium
TTAACCGCAGGTGGCATCGTTGCCGAAAAGAAAGTACTTTGCTTAGTAGAAGGAGTGGTTACCAAAATCCTTTCTACATCTTGAATAAAACCCATATTGAGCATTTCGTCAGCTTCATCCAAAACAAACCAAGCAAGATGCTCTAATTTTAATTTTCCGCGCTCCATCAGATCGATTACCCGACCAGGAGTACCGACAACAACATGGACACCGCGTTCCAATTGAATCATCTGGCGACTGATGTCAGACCCACCATACACAGTGAGGATTTTCGCCCCAGGTTTGGTATTGAAACTACGCAAGGCTTGTCCAACTTGAATCGCCAACTCGCGAGTCGGAGTCAAGATAAGTGCTTGCAGAGAATCACTATTAAGGTCTAAGCGCTCCAAAATTGGGAGAGCAAATGCAGCAGTTTTACCAGTACCAGTCTGTGCTTGACCAAGTACATCCGCTCCTGCGAGCAGTTGTGGAATTGCTTGTTCTTGAATAGCCGTTGGTTCTGTAAAACCGATGGATTCGAGCTTAGCAACTCGTGATTCCGAAATACCGAGAGAAAGAAAAGATGAAGGCATTGATGTTCCTAAGATTTGCAGCAAATTTGTTCTACGAACAGTTCGCCTATTCTGCCAATCGCACGCGATAAACAATCACTAACAAAGCCGAAGGACATCTCTGCCCCAGATTTTAAGCAGTTAAAAAAAAGCTTTTTTATGAAAACCTCAGCTTCCAAAGATTAAGATTGCTTTGGATAGTCATGCAATGGGAGAAATCAGCAAAATGAAGTTAATTTATCTATAGTATAAACCTATGTTAAAGATTGTAAACAATCTTTTCGAGGATTTATAACTATGTTGGATATGTGTAAGCAGTAATAATCTTTACTGAGACTATCTTTCAAGATATTTTGAAATGAAATTAGTCATCAGGTAGAAGATTTTTTTTCGATTGGTCTAATTCTGTCCACAGATTTTTAATTTGTTGATACGCTTCGATTGGTGAGATTTTACCCCCAGTTTCTAAGGCGCAGACTATCAATATGCGATTTGCAAATTCTTGCAAATTAGCATCAAAAGCTAAATTTTCTGGAGAGAATTCGCCTCTATATCTAGATATAGGGCTAATGTACCGATCTTTGTCGAGATTAGACATGAGCATCTAGCCGATGGATGTAAGCGGGACAGGTTGAGAAAATATCAAGATCGCAGACGGATGTAGGGAAAAGCGACTATTCCACAACCTATCCAAATAACCAGTCTTTTAACAAACTATTAATGAGTTATTAATAATTTATTGTTAGATTTAGATAATTAATCTCAAATCACTATCTGTCTAACCATAGCAGATTTGTCTCAAGTAGTTAGTAATTTTAACTACTAACGTACTTGTAGTTACTAATGATTAGCAAATGCTAGTTGAATACTACTTTGCAACAGTAACTTTTTTGAGAGCTACAGCGAGTTTTGCTTTGCGGCGTGCGCCTGTATTGCCATGGAGTACTCCACGCTTGACAGCACGGTCAATTTTACTATACGCCAAGGATTGCTTAGCACTAACTGTTTCTAGAGCTTCAGGAGTAGGATTTGCCTTGTAAGCATCGACTGCTTCTATATAGCTTTTCATTAAAGTCTTGACGGCTGACTTATATGACTTATTATGCAGACGGTTGCGCTCAGCGATCTGAATGCGTTTTTTCGCGGACTTGATGTTTGCCACAGTTTATTCCTTTAACGGGTCGGACATGGTTTAAAGCGTCTACTACTTTAACATTTTGATTGGATTTTGCAAGTAAAAACTCAATTTATCTTTTTACAGCAATTGTAATCACCAGATTTTTTAAGAGTGTTACTTTACCGTACTTTGAACGAAAATCTAGTTTTTACAGCGATCGCAAAGCCCTGTAATCTTTTGACTAAATTCACCCTCCAACGCCCATGACTTACCTAAATTTTGTTTCTTTCTTCGGCATTTTTGGCTTGTGTTTTGTCGCTTGGATATTTTCTGAAGATCGCAGGATTATTCCGTGGCGGGTAATTATCTGGGGGATTGGCTTGCAGTTGATATTAGGATATCTAGTTTTTCAGCAGCCGCAAACTAGAGAGGGCTTACGCTGGTTTAGTGAGTTACTAGATGGCATATTTGCTTCGGCAGATACTGGTGCGAGATTTGTGTTTGGGCGTTTGCTAGTGCCACCCACGGGACAGGAACCTTTTGCTTTACTTCCCATAAAGCCCGATGGCACTTGCCCCGCAGGACAGGTTTTGCTAGATGATCTAACTAGCGTTGCCAATGCGACAGCAAGATACTGCACGACCAATCGCTTGGCTTATGTATTTGCTTTTCGAGCTTTACCTGCCGTGATTTTTTTCTCAGGGTTTATGGCGTTGCTCGAAAATCTTGGCATTATCCAAATTGTTGTCGATGTGTTTGCGAAGTTGTTTTTCTGGACGATGCGTTTGAGTGGTGCTGAGGCTTTGAGCGGTGCAGCAAATATCTTTGTGGGTATTGAGGCGGCGATCGTGGTGAAGCCTTATTTGGCTCGGATGACGCGCAGTGAGCTATGTGCCATCTTAGCTTGTTGTTTTGGGACGGCGGCTTCCTCGACTTTGGCGATTTATGTCAGCTTTTTGCGTCCTGTTTTCCCGAATATTTTGGGGCATTTGGTTTCAGCTTCGATTATTGCGATTCCTGCTTGTTTTGTGTTGTCCAAAATTCTTGTGCCTGAGACGGGTGTCCCTGTGACGATGGGCGGTATTCCTAAAGAAGACAAGTCGGCACAGTCTGATGACGATGGCGAACTGGAAAATGCGGGCGGCGAGGTGATGAAGCGGATGAGTCCGATGGATGCCACGATTATTGGGGCTTTGGATGGTTTAAAAATGGCGGCTTCGATCGCGGCAATTTTAATCTTAGTTGTTGGTTTAGTTGATTTAGTCAATCAAATTTTTAATTGGCTAGCGACAATTAGCGATATTTTCAAGGTGGTTAATTTGCCGAATATTCAGGGGGCATTGTTTTATCCTTTGACTTTGCTTACAGGTGTTTCATTGGATGATTCTTGGATAGCTTCGGTGATTATCGGTCGCCGTTTGTTAGAGACGGCGATCCCGCCTTATCAGGCTTTGGCTCAGGCTGCTAAGGATGGATTAATTAGCGATCGCACAGTGATTATTGTTAGTTATGCGTTGTCTGGTTTTGCCCACCTTGCTTCAGTAGGAATTTTTGTGGGTGGTACGATCGCTTTGATCCCATCTCGCCGCCGCGATATATCTGATCTTGGTTGGAAAGCCTTGTTTGTGGGGACATTGGCAACCCTGATGATTGCTTGTATCGCGGGCGTATTTGATGATGGCAGTCCTAGCATTTTGGGTGAAAAGAAGAAAGCTGAACCAGTACAAGTTAAGCCTGCGATTACGCCAAGTCCTTTGCCTAGCGTCTCACCTAGTTTTCCACCACCTAGCATTCCGCCGACTACAGTTACTCCTTTGCCAACGGTTACTCCTTTACCAAAGGTCTCGCCTTCATTACGCTAAAGATTAAATCAAAAAATTTATAAAAACTTATCAAGAAATAAAAAAGCTTCGCAATGCGAAGCTTTTTTATTTCTTGATAAACGAACTTAATCAACAAAGAGTATTTAGCGATCGCGAAATTGTTGCAATTCAGATTTTAGCTGGGCAATTTCTGCACGCAGATTATCGATAGTCTCTTGCAATTCATCAGGAGTGAGATCGGCATCATCGGCTTTGACGGTTCCCTTTTGTTGTTCGGCTTTCTCAAGGATTGTTTCGACTAAGTTACGAATATGTTCGCGTTGTTCAGCATCAAATTTTCCTAAGGCGCTGAGGGCATCGGTTACTTTTTCTTCAATTCGATCAATTACGGCCTCGGCAGTGGCTCTACCAATAAAGAAAGCGTCTAATGGTGATTTGGTCATAAATGTTTAGTTGTTAGGCTTAGTTATTAGTAACCGCTTGTTAATCTGAGTATAACAAACCGATAAAAGATAGCGTCGCAAATCACCCCTGAATTATTAGGCAAAATTAGGCGATGCTAAAATTGCTAAAAAGGGGCTTTGATTTTTGGCTCTTTGTAATCTAGCTCTTTCAGCTTCTTGAGAATACGGCTGAAGTAGTCTTGCATATAGGCTTCCAATGTGGTCATCTCTTCTTCTTCTAGACCAAAAACTTTATAAGTCTCTTTCATGTCTGCGTCCAAAGGAATACCGCTGGCGAGGACTTCAGCATAGGTCATACGTTCGGCAAAACTCCAGCCACCTTCAAAGCCAAGCGCGACATTACGCACAAACCGCAATAAACCTAAAGGCATGTTGGCCGTACGTCTTGTGCGTCCTGACATTCTTTCGCATAGTTTGATGATTTCGCTGGGTTGCCATGCTTTTGGTCCCGCGATCGCAAAAGATTGACGCTCAGTTTCTTTGACTGTTAAAGCGCGAATGGCAAATTTGGCAATGTCTTGAGTGTTCATGTAAGCAATCGGTGACGACTCACCACCAATCCAGATTGTTTGGTTCTCAAGAATGGGGATCGCATATTCACCGATCAAGTTTTGGAAAAATCCACAAGGTCTCAAGATAGTGTAATTAAGGTCTGTGGAGGCAAGAAATTTTTCGCTACAATGCTTAATGTCCATCAATGGAACATTGGGATATTTCTCAGCATTGAGGATCGAGAAAAACACGAAGCGTTGAATATTAGCGCGTTCGGCAGCTTGAATTAATGAAACCTTACCAAGCCAGTCAACATCTTTAATTCTGAGGGAGCCAGTTGCACGAGTTGTAGATGCATCAATGATTTCAGTGATCCCTTCCAATGCGTCATCAATACTTTCGCGATTAGCAAGGTTGCCTGCAACTAAATCTGCGCCCCATTCTCTAAGGAAAGCTGCTTTCTTAGGATAGCGGACAAAACATTTCACTTTTAGCCCCCGATCTAGTGCGTGACGGGTGATTTGACGACCTAATGTACCTGTCGCACCGACGATCAGTAAGCTCATAAAATTTTTTTATTAAATTGACTTTGTAAACATATATAAATCTAACAGATATTTGGTGACAACTTTTGGTAAGTGATTTTGGGAAGCTTGCTATCTCTCTTCATGTCTCTTGCATATCTGTTGATATACCTGTAACTAAATATTACAAAAATAGTGACTTGCAAGAAGAATTATTGAGAACTATCAAAGAGATTTATATGCTGCTGTAGGCTAGCAATCATTAAAAAAGTTTCTAAAAATTTCTAATAGTCGGTATTGTATAAAATGTATAAAGATAAATCAACTAAAGACCCTCTAGTTGCAGCAGTTACTGCGGGTTTGGGTGCAGGTGCTGTTGCTTGTTTTAGTGTCAGTCAAGGGCAAAATATTTTTGTGGCAATTGGCGTAACTGCTTTTGCTACGACCGTGGCTTTGATTGTTGATCGCGTATTTTTTAACTAAATTTAACTAAAATCATAAAGGCGTGCTTTGCACGCTTTCATGATTTTAGACTGAAAGAAAAAATTAATGACTGTACTTAAAAAATTTGTGATGTGGGGCAGCTACTGCGAAAATGTTTTAGAGAAGCGATCGCCTTTTCGTCAAGCCCATCTTGATAGTCTTAAAGCTTTGCATGAAGCAGGATCGTTACTTACGGTTGGACCGACTCAAGATATGACCAAAGTATTTGCCGTATATGTTGCCGCCGACATATCTGCGGCACGGCAGTTAGTTGAGTCTGATCCTTATTGGCAAAATGGCATTTGGACAGATTACGAAATTCACGAATGGATACAAGTTTATTAGACAAATTTATCTGAACAAATAAGAAGGGCGCTTTGCGCCCTTTTATGCGTCAGAGTCGGAAATATTGGAGCTTGGAGAAAAATGATTGAACAAGATTCTGGCTGTGCCTGCGATTGGCGGAGCCACGATCGCGCCTACTACTCCTAAAAGCTCTGCACCAATGATAATCGAGAGTAAAAGCTCAAAAGGATCGAGGTTTAGATAAGGCGCGACCAGCCAAGGCTGGAGGATAAAGGCTTCGATTTGTTGCAAGCTAAAACAGATAAATATCGCGATCGCGCCTCTGTGAAAGTCAATACCTAAGGTCGCAATAAATATCGCCGCTAGGGCAATTAGCCCACCAATGTAAGGGACTAAGTTGGCGATCGCTACTAATAATCCTAAGGCTCCTGAGTAGGGAATCCCGAAAATTGAAAGCGTCAAATATGTGCAGAATCCGAGCAAACTCGAAGTGCCAACTCTACCAACCACATAAGCTCCCAAACATCTAGTAATCGGCGGAATTAAAGTTTTTATTTCCTCACGAACTTTTTGGGAAAAAGGACGTAAGCACTTTCGCATTAGACTCCTAGAATTAATCACCATATAGGCGGCAATCAATAGACTGAGAATGCCAACACCGATCGCATTAAGAAATTGCAAGGTAAACACAAAAGTCTGACTGGCAATATCTTTACCGAGACTTTGAGCTTGGTCGATTAATGGCTGCGTTTGTAAAATTCGGCTGAGTTGCTCTTGGCTAAAATTAAACAAACCGCCTTTGGGTAGTTGAAGTTGTTCTAATAAATTGGGGAGTTTAATAAAAAATTGACCCAGCTCAAGGATGATCTGCGGTGCTGGAGCGATCGCTAAGACGACAATTATTAATAAAAGCAAATAAAGTAATCCCACAGCCCATACGCGCGTCAGACCAATCTCCCAGCGCTTGTATCTGACTCGAAAATCAGTCATCTGCTCAATTAAGGGGGTGATTGCACCAGCTAAAAACAAACTGGTCAGCAATAACTGCAAAGTTTGTCGCAATCGAAAAGCTAGATAGATAGCGATCGCAACAATTACAATTCGTTTTAAATATTTGCTAAAGGTAGATTTGCCGTTTAACACAGGTATGTATGCGCTTCTAACTTTAAATTAACTATAAGCAGAATTATAAGCAGAGACGCGCCTCTGCTTATAATTGGCAATAAATCAACAAGAAGCTTACATGAAATCTGGATATGAAGCGATCGCGATCGGGCGACGTATTTTATTAGAACTATTTCGGACATACCGCACCATGCTGCTGTGGGTGAT
>JAYTWB010000484.1:0-3655 GCA_043743655.1 Cyanobacteriota bacterium
GCGATCGCGGGTATGATCGGTATCCAAATCGGTGTTTTGTTAGCAAGAGCAAGCGTTCAAAAGGGTTTAAATTAAAAGTGTTAATCCTACTTTTTTACGCGGGAAATGATCTTTACGCGATCGACAGTTCGTACATTGTTGAAGTAATTCCGCGCGTCAGCTTCCGAAAAGTACATCATGTACCCGACTATGTGGCTGGATTATTTAACTATCGCGGCGTAATTCTGCCAGTGATTGATCTTTGTCATTTAATTCAAGGAAATCCATGTCGCCCTCATCTCAGTACGCGGATCATTATCGTCAAATATCCGCATCAAAATGAATCGCTGCAATATTTAGGGCTGATGGCTGAGCGGGTGACTGAGACTCTAAGCATCACAAATGCAGATATTAGAGATTCTAGTATTCGGGTTGAAGAAGCTCCCTATCTAAGCGGTACGATCGTTGATGAAAAACGAATTATTCAATGTGTCCAGCTTGAGCGACTTTTTAGCGATGAACGACATAATTATTTGTTGATGGGTGAAAAAACTTAATCCTTTTCATTCCCGTTTCATTCCCGTCTAACAATTAGACCAGTATTAATTTCTTACCACCCAACTTACCCCAATGCTAAACAACATCACTACCCGCATCATCGTAGGCTTTTCGCTGCCAATCATATTTTTAATAGTGCTAGGCTCCATGCTATTTTCGGGTGTCGATCGCTTAGTCAAATTGCAGGTAGACTCAAAGGAAGTTGCGGAGAACATCAGGCAAATGAATGCCTACGCCTATGATGTGACGCGGATGATTGCTAGTATTCGCGGATACGCGCTCTATCCCAAAGATGCTTATTATCGCGGGACTTATGATGCAGGACTAAAAGACTTAAATATTCAAAAGAAAGATTTGGAAAAGGTTGCTGAACCGAAGACAAAAGAAGCGATCGCTGCCATGATCCAGATTGGGGATGATTATGAACGCGTTTCTGAAACTGTTTTTCCATTGGTCGATACCGATAAGATCAATGAAGCAAAGCAAGCAATTTTAATTCCTAGAGTTGCCAAACTTGATGAGGCACGCGTTAATTTGCGAACTATTCTATTAGGGCGGCTGAGTAGTAATTTACAGGAAGCTGAGAATGCCAAACAGTTTGCGACTTTGGTGATCATCTTTGGAACACTGGTGGCGATGGTGGGTACAGCTTTGAGTGCTTTATGGGTAGCCGCCCTAGCCGTGCCGATTCGCCGCGAACTGCCTCGAGTCGTACAGGCAGCAGAGCGAATTGCTGAGGGTGATTTACAAGAATCCATTGAGCTAAATAGTGATGGTAGCGAAATCGGTAAGTTGATGACTGCGTTTCATCATATGTCCAAGAAGCTCAATGCATTGATTTTGCAAATGCAGAAGTCTGGAGTCCAGATCAGTACATCTTCCACTCAAATCGCCGCCGCAGGAAAGGAATTGGAAGCCACAGTCGTTGAACAGCTAGCTTCGACAAATGAAGTCAGCGCCACTTCGCAACAGATTGCTGCCACTTCTAAAGAGTTAGTCCGCGTGATGGAACAAGTGGCGATGATGTCACAATCTACTGCAACCGCAGCAGGGGCAAGCCAAACTGATCTACATCGAATGGAATCAGTAATGCGCCAACTCGTGGATGCAACTACTTCCATCGCCACTAGACTGGGAGTGATGAATGAGAAGGCAAATAATATTAATAGTGTAGTGACGACTATTAATAAAGTTGCCGATCAAACTAATTTGTTGTCGCTAAATGCTGCGATCGAGGCTGAAAAAGCGGGAGAATATGGAGCAGGTTTTGCGGTTGTCGCCCGTGAGATTCGCCGCTTGGCTGACCAAACTGCCGTGGCAACCCTCGAAATCGCCCAAATGATCAAAGAAATGCAGTCAGCTGTTTCCACTGGCGTAATGGAAATGGATAAATTTAGTAAATCTGTGGTTGATAGCGTTGCGGATGTTAGCAAGATTAGCAATCAGGTGGCTCAGGTGATTGAGCAGGTGCAGGGACTGACTCCACGCTTTGAGCGCGTCAGCCAGAGCATTGAGGAACAGTCACAGGGCGCACAACAGATCAGTGAAGCGATGGGACAACTGAGTGAAGCTTCGCAGCAGACGGTGGACTCTTTGCGAGAAACTAACAGCGCAGTCGAGCGTCTGGACGAAGCTGCCAATGGATTACGATTAGAAATAGCTCAGTTTAAAACGGCTTAGTCTGGGATCACTGATGGGATTAATTAAAATCACGACATTATTGAGCCAAACTATCGGCTTAGATCCCGATGTGGTCAGCCCTAGCCAGATCGCTAGGGCGGTGGAGATGCGGCGAGTTAGCTGTAATTTGCCAGACCTCGATCGCTATTGGACGCGCTTAAAAACTTCTGCTTTAGAATTAGAAGAATTGATCGAACTAATCATCGTGCCAGAAACTTGGTTTTTTCGCGATGGCAAACCGTTTGATTATCTAAAAACCTATATCGCTTCCGACTGGTTGCTCAAGCCTAATCGCAATACTTTGCAATTACTAAGTGTTCCATCCTCAACTGGAGAAGAGCCTTACTCGATCGCCATGTCTCTCCTCGAAGCTGGACTGCAACCCAAACAATTTAATATTGATGCGCTCGATATCAGTCAGCGATCGCTAACTAAGGCAAGGCGCGGACTGTATACCAAAAACTCCTTTCGGGGCGATGACTGGACTAGGCGATCGCATTACTTTCAACAAAACGAACAGGGTTATGAGCTATCTAAATCTATTCGTGATCTGGTTAATTTTCAGCAAGGAAATGTGATGACGGCTTTAGCTATTAATCAAAAGCAATATGACATTATCTTTTGTCGCAACTTATTGATCTACCTCAAACCAGAAGTCTGTACGCAAGTATTAGCCGCGCTCGATCGCTTACTTGTGGGTGGCGGGTTATTGTTTGTGGGCGGCTCTGAAACTGGAAAAATCGTTCCTGATCAATACACTTCGATTCGACAGCCGTTCACTTTTGGCTATCGCAAATCTGAAACCACTCCCGTCCCTGTCAAGCCATCTCTATCGATCAAACCATCGACACAAAACTCAATAAAAAACTTGCCTGAAATTTCCTTTGCACCAGATATCAAATCAACAAGTTCAAACTCTCAGTCAAGGGAAACACTTGATCTGCGATCGGTAAGGAAGCTAGCAGACGAAGGGCGACTAGCAGAAGCAACCACGCTTTGTAAGAACTATTTAGAAAAATATCCAACTAATGCCGAAGCCTATGTGCTTTTAGGAGAATTACATCAAGCTAAACACCAAAATCAGCAAGCAGAACAATGTTTTCAACGGGCGATCTATCTAGAACCTAACTCCTCTGAAGCTCTAGTTCATCTCGCTTTGCTGAAAGAACATCAGGGCGATCAGGCAGGCGCAAAAATTATTAGGCAGAGAATTTTGGCGATCGCATCACGAAACGGAAGTTTAGGAGGGAGAACCTAATATGTTTAAAAATCAATCAATGCAAGCCCGTCTCCTCTTTGCATTTATCTTTATGGGGCTTTTGGTACTGATTGTCGCTTTAGTCGGTCTGAGCGGTAGTTCTCGCTTAAGTAAACACATCAATACTCTAGCCAAAAATAATGTTCCGAGTATCTCTAGCTTGTGGAAAATCAACGAAGG
>JAYTWB010000485.1:0-3514 GCA_043743655.1 Cyanobacteriota bacterium
CAAAGAACATAGTAAATATGTCAGTGATGCTTATTGTGCTTGGGCTAGTCCTAATGTCAAAGACCAAGTGCAGAGGATATCGGGTAGTGAATTAGTACCAAGTTCCACACCCACACCTTCATATACACCAACTGCTACGCCGACTCCAACTAAATCACCTGCCAAACCAGAGCCTGTCAAACCATCGCCAGAGCTAGCAATTAGAGATTATTTTAATCTGATTAATGATCGCAATTTTCAAAATGCATGGCAAAATCTTACTCCGAAATTTCAACGCGATCGCGCGGGTGGATACGGCACTTTTACTGACTGGTGGCGCACTGTGGATAAAGTCTCCATCAGTGGAGCGAGGCTGGTCGAGTCTAAAGAAAATTTGGCGATCGTTGATATTGACCTTACTTACCAAAAAGGCAAAGCTACTTTCCCCGAAACCTTGCGGATGTCTCTAGTCTGGAATGAGGCTTTGGGGCAATGGCAGATTAATGAAACTACTCGCCAGTAAAAACTAACTAATTAACTAACTAACGTGAGTTAGGGATAAGCTCCGCCGTTTATTACAGGAATAAATTACAGGGCTTATCCCGAAAGTTTTTTAGATGGCTGCCGCTACAGATACTGCATCAGTTGCCTCAGGACTATTCTGTTCTGAGGGCGGTACAACTTGCCAGAATTTAGGCAAATAGCTCGACCAATTATCGAGAACCTCCTTCGCTCTACAACTACCAGTATTTTCGTAGCTAGACTGAATTAGTTCTTTCAATTGAGTAGCTCCTGCGGTACTGCAAACTCTCTGTACTTTGAGGGTTTCTTGGCTGAGACGCTCTTGGAACTTACCATCGATATCGAGAAAATAAGCAATCCCGCCTGTCATGCCAGCGCCAACATTGCGACCTGTTGTACCGAGAACAACGATTACGCCGCCCGTCATATATTCGCAACAGTGATCGCCTGCACCTTCCACGACCGCTTTTGCGCCAGAGTTGCGAACTCCAAAGCGCTCACCACTGCGTCCATAAACGAACAGGTAGCCACCTGTTGCGCCATAGAGACAGGTGTTACCGATGATCGCATTATCCGCAGGATTGAAGATGCAATCAGGTTTTGGTTTGATGCTGATCCTGCCGCCATTCATGCCTTTGCCGATGTAGTCGTTGGCTTCACCGATCAGATTTAAGTTCATGCCATTGATGTTGAACGCACCAAAGCTCTGCCCTGCTGCACCGACAAATTCAAGATTGAGGTTGCTGGCGAGTCCAGAGTTGCCATATTGCTTAGCGATCGCACCCGATACTCTTGCCCCAACTGAGCGATCAGTATTCACGATCGCGTAAGTTTTGCTGAGATCAGTTTGATTGCTAATCGCTTTCTGCACTTCTATATCTGCCAATATCTGATCATCGAGAACAGCACCATTACTATGAGAAGTTGCAGAATGCTCTAACCAAGTGCGATCGCTTTTAGTATCAGGCAGATTAATTAGACAACCTAAGTTAATTTGATTGATATTAAGCTTGGCGAGTTTCACATCTTGACGTTGAGCAAGCAAATCAGAACGTCCGATGATTTCTTTGAGCGTCTTGTAACCGAGCTTGGCAAGAATTTGACGTACTTCTTCGGCGACAAAGTAGAGGAAGTTGACCACATTTTCAGGCGTACCAGGAAAGTGCTTGCGGAACTGCTCTAATTGCGAAGTCACGCCAACAGGACATTTATTAGTGTGGCAAACTCGCGCCATGATACAACCTTCAGCAATCATCGCGGCAGTTCCAAAGCCATATTCTTCACCACCAAGCAGTGCGGCGATCGCCACATCCCAGCCAGTTTTGAAGCCGCCATCGACTCGTAGTAATACGCGATCGCGCAATTTATTACCCATCAGTACAGTATGTACTTCAGCGAGCCCAAGCTCCCACGGCGAGCCAGCGTGCTTGATTGAACTCAATGGCGAAGCACCCGTACCGCCGTCATAGCCAGATATTTGGATGATGTCGGCGTTTGCCTTGGCAACACCTGCGGCGATCGTGCCAATGCCGATTTCGGATACCAGCTTGACCGAGACTTTTGCGGTCGGATTGATTTGGTGTAAGTCAAAGATTAACTGCGCGAGGTCTTCGATCGAATAGATATCATGATGTGGAGGTGGTGAAATCAGCGATACGCCTGGTTTGGAATTTCGCAACATGGCGATGTAGCTGCTCACCTTTGGTCCAGGCAACTGTCCACCTTCCCCTGGTTTCGCACCTTGTGCCATCTTGATTTCCAATTGATTGGAACTAACTAGATAGGAAGGCGTAACTCCAAAACGTCCTGAGGCAATCTGTTTGATAGCAGAGTTAGCACTGTCGCCGTTTTCTAAACCTTTGAGATGGGGGAAAGAAGCCGAGATTCCATTTGGATCAACATCATTAATTGGTAAATAACGAATTGGGTCTTCACCACCTTCGCCGCAGTTGGATTTACCGCCGACCCGATTCATGGCGATCGCTAAGACTTCATGAGATTCTCGACTCAATGCGCCGAGGGACATCGCCCCTGTGCAGAAGCGGCTGAGAATTTCCGTAACGGGTTCGACTTCCTCTA
Source organism: Cyanobacteriota bacterium (assembly GCA_043743655.1). Classification (GTDB taxonomy): domain Bacteria; phylum Cyanobacteriota; class Cyanobacteriia; order Pseudanabaenales; family Pseudanabaenaceae; genus Pseudanabaena. The sequence goes on from JAYTWB010000485.1 coordinate 2,581, forward strand.
CAGAAATGCTAGGGCGATCGCTCTTAAACTCTAACAAGTCGCGTAGAGCTGTGGGAGTACGATTTTGCAACTGCTTACGATAGACTTCGTAATGATCATAACCGTCTCCAGCCACAGCTTTATGTAAAGCTTTCGCCATTTCGGGGCTGTTCATGTGGTACTCACCTGTGGGGCGATACTGCACAAAGCCATAGTTTTCTAGCTTCTTAATATGCAACTCTGGGAAGGCTTGAGAATGGAAACTGATTACCTCCGAAGCAATATCCGCGAAGTTGACCCCACCAACTCGCGAAACTGTTCCCTTAAAGCAATTAGTAACTACTTCTTCACCAATACCGATCGCTTCAAAAATCTGAGCGCCGCTATAGCTCGATAGCAACGAGATACCCATCTTTGAGAGGATTTTTAATAAGCCGCCTTCGACGGCTTTGCGATAGCTATCTTGAACTTGAGTAATACTCAGAGACTTGATTTTGCCCTGCTGCATTTGCATTTGTGTCTTCGCTTTACCCCACCATTGACGCGTGGTTTCAAAGGCTAAATAAGGACAAATTGCACTAGCTCCATAACCGATCAAGCAAGCAAAGTGATGCGTACTCCAACATTGTGCTGTCTCCACCACGATCGAAGCTTTCATCCGCAGTCCTTCGGTACTGAGGCGATGATGAACTGCCCCGACAGCAAGCAATGGTGGAATATATGCATTCTCGGCATTTAAATTGCGATCGCTTAAAATTACTAACTTTGCACCGCCGCGCACTGAGGCTACGGCTGCGTCACTGAGAGCCGCGATCGCATTTTTTAGTGCATCTGTTCCTGAGGCGATCGCGAACAGCATATCTAGCTTAGTCGAAGCAAATCCTAAATTCTGTAAGTCTTCAAGTTCAGCTTCATTAATTACGGGACTTTGTAACTTAATTTGATGCGCCGCTTC
>JAYTWB010000486.1:0-8576 GCA_043743655.1 Cyanobacteriota bacterium
GCTCCTAGCTACTTAGCTATGGAATGAATGGGATAAATTGCCTGAGAAATTTACGCAATCTCAATAAATCAATTACTTCGCGTACTTTTGGTGATACTAAGTCTTCAGGTGGGATATTATCAAGCGATTGCAGCTTTTCCATGAGTTCGACATATTCAGCCGCCGTTAGTCGTTTGCCATCGATTGGCGATCGCGCATCGGTGTAGATTTCGCCGCGAAGGACTTCTTCGGGTGTATCTTCAGCTGGCAAATATGGGGTTGATGGCATTTCTGCAAATATGGCACTAGGGATTAGCGGCAAGCTGATCGATGTACTTATCAAAGCGGCGATCGCAATTCGACAATTTTTACGGCGACTTCTAGCGACCCAATCGGTTCGGCACATCGTCACATCCTCCAGGAATAGTTTTGCGAGATTTTTTGCCACCCCATGCCGATAGATATTGACGTGATTCTTCGGATAGATCAACTGCTTTACTAAAGTCGGCATCTTCCACCACTGCACCAGTATATGCACCCGTCTCGAAATTGGGAAGATGGTTGCGATCGCGTGGAGATGCAGTTTCCAGATTGCCATAAAATAATTTGATCCGACTAAGATCAGTACCGCGTAGATTTGCCTTAGCCAAAATCGCGCCGCTAAAGTTGGTTCCTGTAAGATCGCAATTATTAAAATTTGCCTTAATCAAGTTCGCACCACTCAAATCCGCATTCCGTAAGTCAGTGTTATTGATATCGCGACCTGCCAACATCATTCCCAAATTAACTACTCTGACTCCGTTAGCAAGATCAACTACATAACCACCAGTTCCATCAAGAATCGGACGACCGAGTAACCCATCACGTTTGAGTGGAGTTAATAGATTGGCGCTAGATAAAAAGCGAATGATTTTAGCGCGCCCATCCGCATTGCATCCACCGAGCAGCGCTGCTGTTCTTGCTTGAGCGATCGCTCTCTCCAATGGCCAGTCTTCTAATTGTCCTTGTGGGTCGAGAACTAGGTCGGAAATCCCTTGGAAATAAGAGTCAATGGTTTGTTGTTGAGTGATCACATTTTGCTGACCCGTCAAGGTTTCTGAGATTTGATTTTGTCGCCAAGCCACCCACACGGCTAGAATTGCGATTAAAATCTGCCCTACTGCTCCCAAGGCGTCCCATTTTAAGCTATCAAACCATCGTCCAAATACTGCATCCAGCTGCGTAACATGCGCCATGATTAAGACGGCAATTCCAGCTAAAAAGCTAGATAAAGTAATATCCCAATGCTTTCCTAGTGGCGACTCAGCGATCGCACTAAACATAGGGGGCAAGATGATCGGCAAGATGATCGCTGATGTCACCCCGAGACTGATATAAACCAGTTCACTGCGATCTAGATACATGGCAACAGTAGCGATCGAGATCGCTACTGTTGCCATGATCAAGAAAAATACTTTAAGCCGAGAGTTGGGTAGAGCCAATCTGATTCATCCTAGTTAACGATAGAAATATACCGCAATCCATCACCGCAATCCATAAAAGCAATCCATAAAAGCAAATAGGCGATCGCGCTAATTATTTCTTCTTAATTTCTTTTTAGTGTTTGGCGTAGGATGTTTGCAGTAGAATGGGGTTAGATTTTTATTCATTGCTGCTATGAGTCAAACTGATAACCTTGAAGAGCGATTTCGTGAGTTAGAGCGCGAAGTGATGGGCAACAAGCAACAGTCAAACAATCACACAACTAATCAAACTCACAATCCTGACAAACGCGCTGAGCCTGAGTTTGTCGCCGTTGGTCAAAGTGTTGATGCTGCCAAAACTAGCGTGGGGAGTCTGATTAGTTGGGTAAATAGCCTGACTGGTGCAACTAAAGTTGCCGCGATCGTGGTGATTGGTTTAGTTGTATTTACAGTCATAAACTTTGCATTTAAATTACTAGCCGCCGCCATCTCTATCGGTCTTATGGCGCTAGTGGGATTTATTTTATATAAAGTATTCTTTGAACCAACCCCAACTACATAACTGCTCATCAGGGTTAATTTTTATGACTATTTCTCGCGGATCGCGCCGACCGATTCAGCCAAAGTTACGCTCGATGCCATTGCGGAAGACTCCTTCGGCAATATATATTCAAATGCACCAGCTCGCTAACGAAAAAGAGCGCTTGCAAGATGAACTGGTAAGAGTATGCGATCGCCAACAACAAATTAGCGATCGTCTAGCTGAACTTGATCGCAATCTCGCCCAACTAGATAGCGAAGTCGAAAATAGCGCGGTGAATGCGGATATGTCTGAGGCGCAATTTGTAAATAAAATCAAAGCGAAGCCAATTGAGCGCATCCAAACAACTCGTGGCGTAACTTATGACAGTATGACAATTGAGTACTAATAGAGGCTAGGATAGGCAGCACTTTGCGCCACCTATCCTAATTGAACCCAAACAAATTGAGTCTCCACAAAGAAGCACCCGATGGGTGCTTCTTTGTGGAGACTCGAATGGCTATAATGGATATAGAACAATCTGAATACATCAAAATGAGCAAAAACAAAGAAAAATCAACTGATAAAGAGCCATCTAGCAATATCAATATTGGTATTGCTCAAGACGATCGCACAGCGATCGCTGATGGACTATCGCATTTGCTAGCCGATACATATACTCTCTATCTCAAAACCCATAACTTCCACTGGAATGTGACAGGTCCGATGTTCAATACATTGCACCTCATGTTTGAAGCGCAATATAACGAACTCGCCCTAGCTGTTGATCTGATCGCGGAACGAATCCGTTCTCTTGGCTGCCCCGCACCTGCGACCTATTCTGCCTATGCCAAGCTAACTTCGATCCCTGAAACCGAGGGCGTACCCAAAGCGATAGAAATGATTAAGCTATTGGTCGAAGGACAAGAATCAGTGGTGCGGACTGCGCGTTCCATTTTCCCGATCGCTGACAAAAACAATGATGAGCCAACCGCTGATCTGTTGACTCAAAGGATGCAAGTTCACGAAAAAACCGCATGGATGCTTAGAAGTTTGTTAGAAGAATAAATTTGATTTGTGCCACCTGATGTATATCGAGTAATGTATATCAGGCGGCACAAATCACGATAGGATTAGCTTCTAGAACGTTAGCATATCCATCAAATTTGAATAATCCGCTCCTTCTAATAGTTTTCCCAATATTTTTTTTGCTAATCCAAGTCCCTTCGACACTTGTATTGCTAAAGCGCCTTAGCACCGCCCGTGATCGCACCGCACCACTATTACCGCTTGCGCCGCTCGAAGAAGAGTTTGCCAAGCACAACCCCCAAGTTTCGATAGTTATCCCCACTCTAAATGAGCGCGATCGCTTACCAACTTGTCTAGAAGGCTTACGCGATCAAGCTGCCCAAGAAATCATCATTGTAGATAGCCGATCGCAGGACGGCACACCCGAATATGTCAAAGAATTACAAAAAGATTTTCCGATTCCTTTAAGGCTAATTACGGATGACCCTTTGCCAGAGGGCTGGGTTGGTCGTCCGTGGGCGCTGCATACAGGCTTTCTCAATAGCGATCCAACGAGCAGATGGATACTAGGTATTGATGCTGATACAATTCCGCAAAAGGGATTAGTCGCCAGTTTTGTGCAGAAAGCAACTACTGATGATTTTGATATTGTGTCACTCTCGCCGAAATTTATTCTCAAAACCGCAGGTGAGCAATGGTTGCAGCCAGCTTTATTGATCACCCTGATTTTTCGATTTGGCGCAACAGGCGATCGCACTCAGTTTACTGAAAATCGAGTAATGGCAAATGGTCAATGTTTTTTATCAAAACGTGCCAAGCTAGTCGAGCTAGATGGCTACGAACTTGCCAAATCATCATTTTGCGATGATGTCACTCTCGCCAGAGCCGCAGCCCAGAGGGGCGCAAAAGTCGGTTTCCTCGATGGAGCCGCGCTAATGCAAGTCCGCATGTATACATCCATGCAAGAGACATGGCGCGAATGGGGGCGATCGCTTGATCTTAAAGATGCCTCAACTCCTACGCAAACCTTTGCCGATTGCGTCTTGCTTACCGCCGTTCAGGGTTTACCCTTACCGATGTTAGTTACGCTCTCAATTTGGCAGCTAGCTCCATCAATATTAATCAGCAGCCTATTCTGGCTCAATGCTTTTCTAGTATTAATTCGCTGTTTACTTGTATTCGGCATTCGTACCAGCTATACCGAAGTCGGTCTCTGGTTTTGGTTATCTCCTCTTGCCGATCCTTTTGCCGTGATCCGCATCTGGATATCTGCTCTCACTAGACCTAAAAGCTGGCGCGGACGCACCTACACATAAAAAAATTCACCAATCAAGCATTTTGGCAATCTGATCAGGTAAATCAAGTGAATTAAACGGCTTCGTAATTACCCCGCTTACTCCCAAATCATTAAACTGTCGCCTCTCTGAAGTTTGTGCCTTCGCAGTCAAAAAAATCACAGGGATTTCGGCAGTTTGGGGATTGGACTGAAGCGCTCTAAATGTCGCAATACCATCCATATCAGGCATCATCACATCTAATAGAATCGCATCAGGACTTTGATCGCAAGCGGTTTTAATTCCTTCTGGTCCTGAACTAGCAATTAATACATCCCAATCTACGATCATCTGAATACCAAACTGGACAACAGTTTGAATGCTCTCTTCGTCATCAACAATCAAAATTCTTTTAGTTGGCATATTCGTGGGCATAGTTAGTAGCTACGCATAATTAAAAACCAAAATTAAAACCAAAATTAAAAACCAAAGCGTAGTTCGTCCACTATGCGGGCGAACCACGCTTCTAGGGTATATATCATAAATTTAATAACGGTAAGGTAAAAGCAAAAGTGCTACCTTTGCCGAGAGTACTTTCTGCCCAGATTTTACCTTCATGCTGTTCAATAATTTTACGACAGATGGTTAGTCCTAGTCCTGTTCCGCCTTTTCGCCTTGAATCAGACGAGTCCACTTGCTGGAAGCGTTCAAAAATACTTTCGAGTTTGTCAGATGGAATTCCCTGTCCTTGATCATGAACCGAAAACAACACTTCTGTCTGTTGTTGGCTATCTGCGGTTAACCAAACTGTGCTATCGGTTGAGGAGAACTTGATCGCATTACTAAGGAGATTGGTGAGAGCTTGGACGATGTAATCGGAATCAACCAAAATCTCAATATCTATCGGCTTTACTGCCAAAATCACACCCAGCTGTTGAGCCATTGGCTGCATAGCTTCAGTGGCTTGAATCATCAGCGCCGAGACATTACAAACTTGTTTTTCCATTTTGACATCCCCTGACTCAATACGCTGTAAATCGAGAACATTATTTACCAAGCGAACTAATCGCTCCGTATTGTCATCAGCGATTTCTAGCATTTGTCGTCCATCTGTCGATAGAGTGCCTAATCGTCCTGTTGCTAAAATTTTTAAAGCGCTATGCAGAGAAGTTAGGGGAGTCCGCAATTCATGGCTGACAACGGCGATAAATTCATCTTTCATCCGCTCGATCGCTTTGCGATCGCTAATATCGCTAGTTAGGGCAAAGAACCCAATCACATTTTTGGATTCGTCTAAATGGGGAATGTAGGTAATGTTTACAGAACAGGGTAAATCATCTTTTAAAAGAATTTCATTTTCATAGGTCACAACTTGACCCAACAGAGCTAACTTCACATAGATTTGCATCCGTTCATAGCAATCTATTCCCCAAACTGTTTGGAGATGGCTGCCATAAATATCTGCTGGCGACTGTCCTAACCAATCTTCATAGGCTTTATTGTTAAATCGATAGAGTTGACGATCGTCCACATAGGCAATCAGCACTGGCAAAGCGTTTGTGATCAGCCGCAACTGCTCTTCACTTCTTCGCAAAGCTGCTTCTGCTTGCATCCGATCATTGATTTCTTGCTGAAGATTACGGTTAACTTCTTGCAGTTCGGCAGTACGAACTTCCACGATTTCTTCCAAATGCTCTAATAACTGTGCTTGAGCTAGGGCAATGCTGATTTGGTCGGCGAGTTGTTGCATTAGCTCTAGCTCAAAATCTACCCAATGATGAGGGCGATCGCAATGGTGAGCAATCAGTAATCCCCATAACTGATTGGGTGCATTAGCCTCACTCTGTTGATGAGAATTTAGGTTTTGCAAAATCGGGACAATCAACTTCGCTTTGATATTAAATTGATTGATAAACTCAATTAGACATTCCGATAAACCTGCATCTTTAGCATGAACATCAGCGATCGCTCTTACTCTTCCCTCAGCATAAAGTTGCTGATATTCTATAGGAAATACTTCTTCGGGAAACTCTAAATCTAGAATTGCAGGATAATTTGGTAGAACTGCTTCACTAAGCGCTACGCCCGTTCCATTTGGTAAGACTTGATAAATTAGTACCCGATCTGCTTGCAAGATACGCTGTACTTCCGTTACTGTTGCCCGTAAAATCTCTTTAAACTGCAACGACTGCCGAATCTTGAGTGTAACTTCTGCAAACAATTTCACCCACTGCCTTTGTCGCCATAGCTCATCTTGCTCATAGTTGAGCGCTGTGAGCTTAGTTTTGACGATAGGTGACTGAGTTGCTTGCTGAGAATTTGAACGCTTACGTTTAGACATTTGTTGATTCTACATTAAAACCAAAGTAAAGAGAGGTGAGGCTTCTCTTTACTTTGGTCTAAGATTGTTGTAACAAAATGATTTGTTGCTTTTGAAGCGATCGCACATCTTCTAAACTTGCCTCAACTGACTCCAAAATCTGAGCAACAGTTTGCGGTTTAGTTTGCGGTTTGGTTTGATTACCATCACAAGCCATCAGGAACTTCCATTCTGAGTTACTGATTTTGGCGATTTGATAGTTGTAGTCAAAAAATTGTGGACTCTCGCGCCAACTGTAAATGCAAGGGCTTGGCTCAGGAATAGCGGCTAGCAAAACTTGATCATCTTGCCAATCTTGTTTTACGATTGGTTTACGTCCTAAGAAGAACTCATAATGAGAGATAGTTTGTGGATCGAGAAGCTCAATCAGGCGATATCGATCGCGTTCGGTAAGATGTTGCGATCGCGCAGTTAGTTCGGGAGACTTGCCAATCACACGGTTTAAATCCCAAACTTGAGGATTAGAGAAGCCAAGAAATTCTAAACCTGACGCATCAATTAATTCAAATAGAGTATTGATGTTGTAATCAATCTCTTGCGGATGCACATACATATCTGCAAAACAAGCATCCTGTTGATTTTCAAAAGACCAGCGTTCTTGCTCACGGCGGCGCAGACAGTTTGTTTCTGGAAGAGTAGCAAATATTTCTCGCCCCACAGCTACACCATCTCTGTAATCACCGCGTTGATCGCCTTGCAATAGCGCGATCGCTTTTTGCATCAAACTAATTTCCCAACGCCCTAATTCGCCATAGACAAAGATATGCAGCAATCCACTAGGAGCTAGCTTTCGCGCCAAAGTCTGAATACCACGAATCGGATCGGCTGTGTGGTGCAGCACTCCCACAGAATTGATTAGCTCAAACTCTCCTTCTAGTTGGTCAGCATCAAACAAACTCAGATGATGGAACTCGACTCGATCTGCTCCTGATCTTTGGCAGCGTTCTTTGGCTACGGCGAGAGTTCCTTCACTGAGGTCAATACCGACTACGGATGCTTCGGGATTGAGATGCACCAAATATTCAGTACTCACGCCTGAGCCGCAGCCAGCATCGAGAATCCGAATCTTATCTTGATGCGGCTTTTGACCAGTACAGAAATTATAGGCTGCTTGCCAATTCCAGCGCCAGTTATATCCAGGTGGTGGCTCGTCTAAGATTGGTTCGGGCGGGAAGGGATAGGTATTATAGAGTTTGGCTACGGCTTGGCTGACTTGGAGATCGGACATAGGTATTATTTTAGAATCTTAAAAATGAATATAAACCACAAATGCATTTAGAAACGCATTTACAAATGCATCTCTACAATTAATTTCAGCTTTTCTTAAATCCTGTAATCATCTCCAGTCGAGATAAAGCACTCGTTGCGGATTCGCGGACATAAGAATCCGCCGCTTCATCTTCAATTAGCGATCGCAATACATCGACACCGCGAATATCACCAATCGAAGCGATCGCATTCACCAACGAAATCGCCAAAGCAGGATTATCTGTCTCCTGTAAAGCTGCAATTAAAATATGTACCACAGGCTCACCAATCTCACCCATCGCCATCACTGCGGCAATATTTACGACAGGATTAGCATCTTGCAGAGCCGTTTTTAAACCTTGCACACCTTCATCAGAAAGTGGCTGCTCAGGATGACAAATTACTACTTGCGCGATCGCTTTCGCGGCACTGCCTCGCACCGTCACATTTTCACTATTGAGCATCGCGGTGACTAATGGAGCCACTGCTTCATGTCCAATTTCGCCTAAGGTTTTGACGGCGGCGCGGCGATAATTTGTATCTTCATCATCAAGAATACTCATCAACTTTGCGATGGTGTCGGCATCATAATTTTCGGCAAGTTCCCACATTGCTTGATTGCGTAGATTGGGATTGGGATGCTTGAGTTGTTGGAATAGAGTTTCAGTTGACATAAAGTTTTG
>JAYTWB010000487.1:0-4123 GCA_043743655.1 Cyanobacteriota bacterium
CAATTGAGTTCGAGTTACTGTCCGTCCGGGCTTTGTGGCGATCGCGTCATAAATTTTCGCCTCAAGTTCAGGCGGCAGAGGTGGTTGACCTTCGGGTGTTCTAATCGCAACTTCGCCGACTAATACTTGAAGATCATTAGGTGGTGGAGTTGGGGTGGAAGACGGAAGATTAAAGCTTGGTGATGGTGGGGTTGGTGGAACTGGAACTGTTGGTTGCGCTGGAGTAGCTGGCTTTGGCGGCGCGGTTGGCGCTTGAGCAATCTGTTGCTGGGTCTGTGGCTTGAGAGGGGCGGCTTTTGCAGGATTGGTTAGTAACGTGCTGGAGGCGGCCATGGCTGTGAATAAGAGCAAGTTTATACGCATAGAGTCTTCCAAACACTTACAGGATTTTTTTGACAGGATTTTTTGACGGCGAACTATAAACGATTAAAACTATATGAAAAAGTTTCTAGGACAACCAAGTATAGCAAAAGACGTAGATTCCCAAAAATAGGGACAGCCATCAGCACTATCTCTATTTTCTTGAGATTTTATTTCTTGCGGTTTTATCTTTTGAGATTTTATTTTTCGAGGTTTTTAAACGGCTAGCACTCGTTTCATGACTTCTTGATAAGCCTCGGTAATATTTCCGAGGTCTTGACGAAACCGATCTTTGTCCATAATCCGATCTTTAGGATCGGCGATCGCTTTGTCCCAAAGACGGCAAGTGTCGGGGCTGATTTCATCGGCTAGTAATAATTTCCCTTTGACATCAACTCCAATTTCAACTTTAAAATCAACAAGAACTAAGTTGCACCGATCAAAAAATGTTTGCAGATGTTGATTGATATCTAGGGCAAGTTGTTTTAGTTGAGTAACTTGCTCAGGTGTAGCGAGATCGAGCATGGCGACATGAGCATCCGTAATCAGAGGATCGCCGAGGTCATCATTTTTATAGAAAAATTCGACTAGGGGCTGTTTGAGTGGTTGCCCTTGCTCTAGACCGAGGCGCTTGCAAATGCTACCCGCGGCGATATTTCGGACGACAACTTCGATGGGTAAAATCTTGACGGCGGCAACTTGCATCTCGTTGGGTGAGACTTGTTTGATGAAGTGGGTCGCCAGCCCTTGGGTTTCGAGATACTGAAAAATGTGCGAAGCGATCGCACAGTTCATTTCACCTTTTTTAGCGATCGTGCCTTTTTTGAGAGCGTTGAAGGCGGTTGCATCATCTTTGTATCTCGACAACAAAATATTTGGATCATTTGTTGTGAACAGAATTTTGGCTTTGCCTTCGTAGAGTTTGGTTCCACTCATGGATATATCGCAGTATTAGTTATCCAAACATTCTACAGCTATGGAACATAAAACAAAAAGGGTAGGCGGTGCGAAGCACCGCCTACCCTTTTTGGGGTTGAAGCTCAAAGAAGCTTTGAAGTCCTGATTCTGTGCAGGCGGTTTGCAATAAATCATGAAGATTTAGTTCCACAGCCCATTTTTGTAAATAATTGAAATCTAAGCGATCGCTTTGCAATTTTAATACACCTAGCACATCACGCCATTGCCGTTGCGACTCATCTTTTGTCATTCGGTACCAGACTAATTTTTGTAAAATGATGTCTTCAGGAGTTGGGAACACTAGCATTTGATCAGGATTTTGCCTAACTAATTGCGATCGGCGGCGTTGAAATTCAATTTGTGGGAAAGGCTCATCTTTGAGAATAAAAATATCTACCTTGCCAAGAGATTCATTGTCGATTAGATTAAATGACCGTTTAAATCTAATTGCATCTCGAACTGCATCTTCAGAAACATAAAATCTTGGTTGTAAAGATTGAATTAATGGAATTACTTTCTCTAATGTCAAATCAGCGACAATATCCACATCTTCAGTCGCTCTCATCTCGCCCATCAAAGTACTTGCAACCGATCCACCAACTAAATAGGGAATATTTAACTTATTCAAAATGCTAGCTATGTCTATAGCTAGTGAAATTGGATCGGTAAGCATGAGCGTGTGGTTATATTCAGAAACATGTTGATAGATAGAATCGGGGAAGCAAGATTTTAGTGTGGCTCTAGCAAATTCATATTTTAGTTTTGATAGACTCACCTCTGGATATCTCTGCCTAAGACCAATTAAGCATAGTTCTAAGCATCCTTTTGTCCAGCTGCTTAGTTTGTCAGATTTCTGCACTAGCGTTAGTTTTTTCCACAGACCAAATAGATAAACCTCAGCATCAATGCTGGTATCAACGGATTGAGTCTTATATCCCACAAGTGTGATCGCCATACCTAGCACTAAATAAACTCAATCTCATGTTAGCAGAAAATCGAATAGGCGATGAGCAATCTCTAGTTTTGAACAGAGCGGGGTAGATGAGGTATTGCCATTTTTGTGAATGAATGTGGCTTGATTTGTGTCTGTTCCAAAACCAGTTTGGGAACTATTAACCGCATTGGCGGCGATCGCATCTAAGCCCTTGTGTTCTAACTTTTCCTGTGCTGCGGTCAAAATCTCCGATTCATTTCCAGTCTGAGCCGCAAAGCCTACTAGCATTTGATTAGGACGTTTGCGAGTTGCGAGGTCGGCAATGATATCGGGGATATATTCTAGTTCTAGATTTAAGGGAAGTTCTGATTTTGGTAACTTGCGATCGCACTGCAATTTAGAACGCACATCACCGATCGCCGCCGCCGCAATTGTAAGGTCTGCAAATGGAAATTCTTCGAGAATGACTTTGTGCATTTCCGCAGCAGTACGAACTATCTTCACCCCCAGCCTCTCTCTCTCAGGGAAAGGGGCGCTGGAGGCAGTTATGAGAGTGACTTCTGCACCGCGATGGATGGCGGCTAGGGCGATCGCAATACCTTGTTTACCTGTAGATGGATTGCCAATAAAGCGCACAGGATCGATGAATTCGCGGGTTCCTCCTGCATTAACTAAAACTCTTTTCCCTTTCAAATCTTGTTTCCCTTTAGTAAATAAAAAAGATGCAAGATATTCTAAAATTACTTCTGGTTCAGCCATGCGACCAGTTCCCACTGCATCACAGGCAAGAATCCCATCAGTTGGGGCGATCGCTGTATAACGAGAATCTTGTAATAGTTTATGCCAATTTTCTTGGACGGCGGGTTGTCGCCACATGGTCGTATTCATCGCTGGCGCGAATAAAATCGGACAATTGGAGGCTAGAACTGTATTTGTGAGTAAGTTGTCGGCAAGCCCATAGGCTAGTTTTGCTAAGGTATTTGCGGTAATAGGCGCAAGCAAAAAAATATCTGCCCATTCTCCTAATTCAATATGCAGTGGCTTTCCATTTGTCGGCTGCCAAAAATCAACATCGGTATAAGCAGGCGATCGCGAAAGTGTAGCAAAAGTGAGCGGAGTCACAAATTCGGCTGCCGATCGCGTCAGGATTACTCGCACTTCGATGCCACGCTTTGCCAAACTTGAGACAACTTCACAAACTTTATAAGCCGCAATTCCGCCAGAGATTCCTATTAATACATGATTCATACTGTATGGATACTATGCTAAGGAGAATGTGCTAAGGAGCAATATGACCTTGAATGTTTTCAGGACGTAAGGGGCGCATGATTTGATTAGCGCGCACAACGAGACTATCTGCACCTTGGACAACGATTAGATATTTGCCTTCATCAAGACGATTACGGATAGGAACTGAGTCGCTACTTGTTGCCACACCGACACCACCGCCCACAAACAAACTGCCCATCGCACCGCCAAATCCTCCCAACAATCCACCGATCAGATGGTTGCCGATCGCACCTGCCCAAGAGAAGGTATGCAGCTCAGTAACTAAGCTGAAGCCAATACCAGACAAAAATCCAAATGGGACGAGCCAATATGACATCAAGAAAGCCTGTTTGCGTCCTATTTCAATCGGATCGATAAAGCCGAATTCTTCGGCAGTTTTATAGCCTTTACCCAAAATTGAGATGTTCTCCATCGGGAAATTTGCTGCTTCTAGTTGCGTATAGACTTCTTCAGCTTTGATGCGATCGCCCCAAACACTAACTAAATAGTTCATATATTTGTATATTTTGAGATTATATTTTGAGATGTTTTAATAAGTAGCTAGGCGCAATTAAATATAAAACCCCAAAAGCTGTGGCGCAC
>JAYTWB010000488.1:0-2193 GCA_043743655.1 Cyanobacteriota bacterium
CCCAAATAAGCCGCTAAGCTTTTGCCATCGCCAGTTATCGCTGTATTAAACACCACGTCAATATCTGGATTTTGCAAAGCTTTAAAAGTTTCCAACTGATGCCAAGCCAATCTCCAACCGTCAGGAATCTCGATTTCTTTTGGGGTTTCCACCGTCTCAGAATAGACAGGCTTAAGAAATATTTGTTTGTTTGTCATAACTCCACATCCTCATAAATATCTGAAAGCGCGATCGCTAAATCAATCGACTGCAAATGCAAACTATCAAAGACACGCAAACATTTATTACAAATAGAAATAATCACCCCATTCCAAATCTGAGCGCAAGAGCCAGTAATTTCTGCCAATTTCAATTTACTTGTCATCTCAACTTGTGACCAAATATTTTAGTGGTTGATTATAGATATTTTAGACAGGCTAAATTTATCAAGGAATACATCTAAATTTCTTAGACCTGTTATTAATTAATTTTTATCCGTAAATATTTATAATATAGATAATGACATTAAAATGCTTAATTAAGCAAGAATTATAGCAAAAAAGTATGCGGACACTTTTTTGTGAAGGAAAATATTTAATACTGAATATACAGTTACAATAATCTAATATATGAATTTTTGGGAATAAGGAAATGGACTTTAATAATCCTGAACATACAGCATATGTGTGGTCACAGATTGAGCCAGTCTTACGCGATCGCCAAAAGCCCAAAGGCTCCAGATTTTTGGGAAATAACAACTTTTCTAAAAAGTCAGTCCATGACATTCTCAACGCCTTGGCAACAAACTTGACAAGCTCAGGCACAATATCAATCAAGAACCTCAATAATAGGTGGGGCGATCACGAAAATCGTAACTGGGTCAAAATCATTACTTTCGTATTATCCGAGTATGCCTATTACAATGATGTAGAAGGGAGTTTTTGGGATAGTCTTTTTGTGAGGTTGAACATCAGCAGTAACACTCAAGGAGCAAAGCACTCTTTCTGGGATATTCTCAACGAAGGTTTTGCTTTACTGGGTGTAGTGAAAGCTGGAGGTGGTTATAAATATCTTTCGACACTGTATTTACAGAGCGGTATCCCACAACAAAGTCTCCCGCATTTTGCTGAGTTGCTAAGATATGTCGCAAACAATCTGGGCTGGTGGAATATCGCCTATCGCTATAACGAAATTGACCTCGCTCAGACTTTGTATGATCTCGCTTTAGAGAGGCATTCAGAGAGACGCACTCTAAACCGTTTTTTGAAAATTAGTTGTCCAAGCGATCGCCCAGATCAAAAAGACGCGGAACTGTTATCTGGAAATCTTCTTAAATATATTGCCACAGTTGCCTTAGAACTAGAACGCAGAGATCAAAACCCTAAGATTCTCAAAGATGAACAGAAGAGAGAACAGTATTTACAAGGACTAAGCTTACCTTACAACTTCTTTCTTAGAAATTGGGATAATCTTGCATCAGTTCTAACGCCTAAATCTGTATCAATAACAAGAGCAAACCAAGTAATTCGCCAGAGAAAGCGCGAACTCATGTTATGCCTAGACACCTTAGAGCTAAATCTCCAGCTTGTTTTGCCAGAGCAGAGTCTATGGCGCAAAGAATGGAAAAATTTAAGTAATAGCTTCTGTCGAATTCCTCAGGCTAGCTGGGAATCTAGCATTATCTATCCCAATAGCCTAGAGGTTCCTGAACTATGCGTGAACTTGAATGCTCTCAGCGATCGCTGGACATGGCAACTCAAAGACGCAAATAAATGCGATTTAATTGAATGGCATTGTGAAGGGGTGACAGATGATTTGCCATTGCTAGTTTTTGATGCAGAGACAGGCGATTGCGTGACTCTAAATACAAACCCACAAATTACTGGAATTAATGAGTTAGTTTGTTATTTTCCTGTGAGTGCTAACTTGCAGATAGATAATGATATCGAAGTAACTGATGCTTGTTTTCCCTGTTTAATTCAAAACTGGCAAGCAAAACAGATAGGACTAAAGGGGAAATCGGCAACTTTTAGACTGATTGGGGAAAATGTTGATATTTCTGTTCAATGGCAAACTGCAAGTAATAGACAGCCAGTTATGGGAGGATTGCAAGTCAAGGGTAAGAAACCAAGTTATTTAGAAGCTCCACAAATTTACTATCCACTAGGTGACTCAGTGGAGGCTATCCGTATTCAAATTGAAGATATGGATACC
>JAYTWB010000489.1:0-11374 GCA_043743655.1 Cyanobacteriota bacterium
TAGAGATTTAATCTTGTCGCGATAGGTCGCCGCTTGTTCAAATTCTTGCTTCTTCGCTGCCTCTTTCATTTCCGATTCTAATTGACCAATCAAAGTTGGAATATCATCAAGGGGAATTTCTTTAGCATGATCAACCGCATATTCAAGCTGGCGTTCATTTAGGCGGCGGGATAGGGTGAGAAAGTCTAAAATCGAATTACCTTCAATCGACTTCACAATCGATCGCGGCGTGATGTCATGATCGAGATTATATTTAGTCTGAATAGTACGGCGGCGGTCTGTTTCTGAGATTGCCTTCTCCATACTCTTGGTCATGCGATCAGCATACATGATCACTTGTCCAGCGACATTTCGCGCCGCCCGACCGATTGTCTGAATCAGCGATCGCTCAGCCCGCAAAAATCCTTCTTTATCAGCGTCAAGGATCGCCACCAGCGACACTTCAGGCAAATCCAAACCTTCGCGCAATAAGTTTACGCCGATCAATACATCAAATACACCTCTTCGCAAATCTTGGAGAATCTCAATCCGTTCGATTGATTTGATATCTGAATGCAAATAGCGGACAGCGAGATTACGCTCTTGAAAATAAGTCGTCAAATCTTCTGCCATTCGCTTAGTCAGTGTCGTGATTAGTACCCGTTCTTTGCGTTTAATTCGTGCTTGGATTTCATGATACAGATCATCAACTTGTCCATCAGTTGGACGCACAAATATCTCAGGATCGATTACGCCTGTCGGTCTGATAATCTGCTCGACAACTTGTTCTGAGACTTCCATTTCCCAATCTCCAGGGGTTGCTGACACAAAAATGCATTGCTTTACCATTCCCCAAAATTCATCAGCCTTGAGCGGACGATTGTCAGCCGCGCTCGGCAATCGGAACCCGTGATCGATTAATGTCATCTTGCGAGCGCGATCGCCATTATACATCCCTCTAATCTGGGGGATCGAAACATGGGACTCATCGACAACTAATAACCAATCATCTTTAGGAAAATAATCAACCAAACAAGCAGGAGATTCCCCAGCTTCACGACCTGCCAAATGCCGCGAATAGTTTTCAACTCCATTACAAAACCCGACTTCACCCAATAGCTCTAAATCATAGCGAGTGCGCTGCTCTAGTCTTTGTGCTTCTAATAACTTACCTGCGCTATTAAGCTCTTCTAGCCGATCTTCCATCTCTTTTTTGATGTCCGCACAAGCAGCCTCTAGTCGATCTTCAGGTGTGACAAAGTGCCTTGCAGGATAAATATTTAGAGCTGCCAAGTTCTCCAAAATCTCACCCGTAATCGGATCAACATAACGAATTGCCTCGATCTGATCGCCAAAAAACTCGACCCGAATCGTGCGATCTTCGTAGGCGGGACCAATTTCTAAAATGTCACCTTTGACTCGAAATTTACCGCGTCCCATCTCGATATCATTGCGCTCATATTGGACATTGGTGAGCGATCGCAATAGTTCTCTTTGGTCATATTCCACACCCACACCAAGAGGGATCGCCGCCTTCAGATATTGTTCAGGAATTCCCAACCCATAGATACAGCTTACCGATGCGACCACGATGACATCTTTGCGCTCAAATAGCGATCGCGTGGCAGAGTGACGCAACATATCGATTTCATCATTAATCGAAGCTGTCTTCTCAATATAAGTATCGGTGACAGGAATATAAGCTTCAGGCTGATAGTAATCGTAATAGCTAATAAAATATTCGACAGCATTATTTGGGAAAAATTCGCGCAGTTCGTTACAAAGCTGTGCTGCCAAAGTCTTGTTATGGGCAAGTACCAAAGTTGGTTTTTGATATTGGGCGATCGCATTGGCGATCGTCATCGTTTTGCCTGTTCCTGTCGCACCCAAGAGCGTCTGATAACGCAGTCCTTTTTGTAATCCGTCAAATAGTTGCGCGATCGCTTTCGGTTGATCGGCAGCAGGCTGCCACGGCGTACAAAGTTCAAACATTGCCATGAGATTAAAACTTGAAGAGAAAGTGATCAAAATCAGCAATCTCCATCATATCAAACCCGAATTGGGATCGACTTCTCAAAAAAATTTCCGCCCTTGTCAGAAGTCACGGAAATCTCGATCTAAATTTTTCAGTCTAAATTTTTTAGAAAATTCCACTAAATCAAGTTAAATCTTTGTCTCTTTCTTAGCTTTCAGGTTCTTTCTCAATTTATTCAATCCAAATCCTGCACCCAAAATAGCAATAGCTGCGGATGGATTAAAGTCAAAGGGAATAGTCTCAGCCGTAAAGTTATTAAATCCAGCCGCTTGGTTGTCATCTCCACTTCCTCCAATCGGCTCGGTTAAGGTGACTCGATAGCCGTAATCGCCAGGAGTTGTAAGCGTAATATTACTTGTGAAAGCAATACTTCTTTCATCAATTTGATAAAGTCCTGTGCCTATTATAGGTGAACGGTTAATCACACTACCCGCTATGACGGGAGTTGTAGGCGAGGTAAATCGCAACAGTTGAATTAAAACTTGGGGAGCTGACTGGAAATCATCAGCAGTACCTCTGAGAATAAAATTAAACTTAGTCTGAAGTGTGGGTGTAGCCGCAATTGTAGCCGCATCAATATTGAATAGAATGCCAGTTCTAACCGAAGAGTTTTGCTCAAAGGGAGATGCGCTGATCGTATCAGTTGCGCTCGCACCAATAGACAAGAAGTTAGCTGTAAAGAAGTTGTTGAATGAGTCTACTCCACCTGCTGTATTCAATCCAATATCGGTATTGAGTACAGAAGTAAATGCGACATTGTTATCAAAAGAAGACGCTCCCGTAGGAACATTAAAGGAAGTTGTGGGGATTGGAGTTAATCCTAAGGAATAAGCAGCGCTTGTTGAAGATAGTATTGATACACCTACTACACCAGCGATCGCCAAGATTTTTTTAGTTGACATTATCATCATGTTGCTAAGCCTTATAAGTAAATGAATTGAACAAGCATTTTAATGATTAAGTAAGTTAATCACTCTGGATCATTTAGCTATTAGTACAAATACATCAGTCCAACTATATACCGATAACCTCAACTTATCAAAAATCGCAAATAAATATTGAGAATATCTACTCTCTTCCCACTGCAAGAATTAACGTTGCGCCGCAACGTTAATTCTTGGTTTTATATATCTATTTCTATAGTGGGAAGAGAGTATGAATTTTATAAATACCAAAATATACTCGACTATTCTATATCCGACTATTTTAGTCGGGTATATTTGACGGCTATTAAGTGCTTGTGTTAATGTTCAAATTAATAAATAAATTCAACAAACACCTTTAGCGACCAAAAGGGCGACCAAGCACATGACTGCAACCATTGTTTCTCCTTACACCAGCGATCGCGTTGAAACCTTTAGTAATCTCAAGTGCAAAGAGTGCGGTGCAGAATATGAAGCCAAAGCTATGCACGTCTGTGAACTTTGTTTTGGTCCCCTAGAAGTTGCCTATAACTACGATGCGATCGCGGCTAGGGTCAGTCGTGAAACAATCCAAGCAGGGCCCCTTTCTATCTGGCGCTATCGTGATTTTTTACCCGTCAAAACTGATAACTACATTGACGTTTCTACAGGCATGACCCCTCTGCTCAAGGCAAATCGCCTTGCCAAGCGTCTCGGCATCAAGCATCTCTACATCAAAAATGATGCCGTGAACATGCCCACCTTGAGCTTTAAAGATCGCGTTGTTTCGGTCGCTCTCAGCCGCGCTGTTGAACTTGGATTTAAAACAGTGGCTTGTGCCAGTACTGGCAACCTCGCCAACTCCACCGCCGCGATCGCGGCTCATGCAGGTTTAGAGTGTTGTGTATTTATTCCTTCTGACCTTGAAGCTGGTAAAGTTTTAGGAACCACAATTTACAACCCCAAAGTTTTCTCAGTGCATGGTAACTACGACCAAGTAAATCGCCTCTGCTCTGAAGTCGCTAATACTCATGGTTGGGGATTTGTAAACATCAACTTGCGTCCTTACTATTCTGAAGGTTCTAAAACCCTCGGCTATGAAGTAATCGAGCAACTCGGCTGGAAGCTCCCTGACCACATTGTCGCTCCGCTTGCTTCTGGCTCACTATTCACCAAAATTTATAAAGGGTTCAATGAGTTTGTGAAAGTGGGCTTAGTGGAAGGCAAGCCCGTTCGCTTTAGTGGCGCACAAGCAGAAGGTTGCTCACCGATTGCCGCTGCATTCAAAGAAGGTCGCGACTTTATTACACCTGTTAAGCCAAAAACCATTGCCAAGAGTTTGGCGATCGGCAATCCTGCTGATGGTATTTACGCGATCGATATTGCTCACAAGACTAACGGCAATATTGAAATGGTCAATGATGACGAGATCATCCAAGCGATGAAGTTGCTTGCCGAGACTGAAGGCATCTTTACAGAAACTGCTGGTGGAACCACAATCGCGGTTCTCAAAAAGCTAGTTGAAGCTGGCAAAATCGATCCTGAAGAAGTGACTGTCGTCTACATCACAGGCAATGGATTAAAAACCCAAGAGGCAATCCAAGGTTATGTCGGCGAACCATTCTTAATTGAGCCAAAACTCGATAGCTTTGAGCGGGCGCTAGAGCGGTCTCATACATTAGATAAGCTAGAGTGGCAAGCTGCTTCTGTTTAATGAAAAATTATGTCTTACAGAGCTTTTACACTTCGCAAAGCTAAGGAAGAATTAAATCTTGATTTTGTGGAAGGGGTGCGATTTTTACCTGATTTTAATCATCAGGTGATCACCCCTAGCCCTTATTTAATCGAGTTTTTATGCGAAAGTATTCCTCTTGCGATCGCAATGGGATCAGAAAAAGCGCGGTCAGAATTAATCATCTCACCGATCCTCTTTGAAGTTAGAAAACAACTTAACCGCCAAATTAGTTTTTTCTCAGGAGAAGAGTTTAATGTTGATGAAAGCATTGGTTTAAATGGTGTGTGTGATTTCTTGATTAGCCGTTCAACTGAACAACTTTTTGTTGACTCGCCGATTGCCGTTATCGTAGAAGCTAAAAAAGATGATTTAAAATCTGGGTTAGGTCAATGCATTGCCGAAATGGTCGCAGCACAGCGTTTTAACTTAGCTAAAGAGAACGCCATTAATGTAATTTATGGCAGTGTAACCAGCGGAAATCGGTGGATATTTTTACAATTAAAAGAACAAACCCTAACCATAGATTTAGAAGAATATGTAGTTTATCCCGTAAATTGGTTACTCAGTGCTTTGGTGTGGATGTGTAGTTAGATTTAGGCGATCGCTTGTTTGCAAACAACTATGCTTGATTTACAGAAACTAATGGGACAGATGCAAGGGATGTCTGAACAATTGCGGAGAGAAGCTCAACAATTGGCAGTCAAACTTGATCGCGCCGAAACCATATTTTGTGAAGCTACCCTAAATCAAGCATTACTCTCTCAACAATATCAAGAATATAGCGATCGCCTGATTTTTAATTGTGCCGAACCAGTAGAACCTCTATCGCAAATTCAATCAATATTACCAATCACCACACCTCATATAGCTCTTGCCACCGATGGCTCACAAATTGCGCCTAGCCGCCATGAAATCGCATATTGCTATTTGATTAATATTGGTAGGGTTGCGATTTATTATAATTCTGGTATCTATCCATTACTCGACAATATCCCAGAAGTATTTTATAAAACTGAAGACCTCTATAAAGCTCGTCAATGGGGAATTCAAACTGAGCAATGGATGACACTCAAGCGCACCGTTGCCGAAAATGTGGCTTTAGCAAATTTAGCTGTAGAAATCCTTGACAGTTCTCAATCATCACCGATACTAGCTTTTAGCGATGGAGCATTGATACATTGGGAATTTGATGAGATTCCTGCTGAGGCGCGATCGCAACTCTTGCCAGATATCCTCGCTGCATGGGATAACCTGAAAGTCCAAAGAATTCCCTTAGCAGGATATATCAGCGCTCCGCGGGCAGCAGAGACCACTAACTTTTTACGCTTACAACTATGCCCTTTTGAGCAGCCTGATTGCAAGACGCATTGTGATGCTAACGATTCTGCGCCTTGCAGTCAAATTCAACCTTTGCGAGATGGCGCATTATGGAACCGCTTGCTCAAAGTCGGAGAATGCAGCCCATTTTGGCAAAGTCAGGCGCGGATTTTGCAAGAATATGGCGAACATCAAGTCTATTTTTGCTATTTGCATGTCGGGACAGAAATCGCCAGAATCGAGATGCCAGCATGGACTGCATTGGATGTAGAACTGCGATCGCAAGCTCTGACGATCATTTTTGCCCAAGTCCAGAAGGGCTATGGCTATCCCATCGCCCTTGCTGAAGCTCACAATCAAGCAGTTGTCACGAGTAGCGATCGCCGCCGCTTTTTTGCGATTTTAGAACAGCAAATGGTGAAATCAGGTTTACGCAATGTGACGACTTCTTATAAAGAATCTCGCAAACGAAGCAGCATCGCATAAGTAAGCTTAAAACGTAGAGAGTGGGTCGCCCGTGACTCACTCTCTGCGTTTTAATTGCTTTGTCTGTTAATCTAGTGTTTGGTATCTCTCTGCACCCAGTTGTCTTATGTCCGATCGCCAAATCCTGCTTGACTTTGAAAAACCCATCGTTGAACTAGAAACTCGTATCTCGCAAATTCGTGATCTCGCGAATGCTAACGATGTCGATATGGTGGAGCAGATTAACCTTTTAGAGCAACGAGCAGAGCTACTCCGTCGTGAAATTTTTACGGGGCTAGGTGCTATGCAGATCATGCAGATCGCTAGGCATCCGCGCCGTCCGAGTACGCTTGACTATGTGCAGGCAATTACCGATGAGTGGATGGAGTTGCATGGCGATCGCCGAGGTAATGACGACCCTGCATTGGTCGGTGGGATTGCCCGAATCAGCGATCGCCCTGTGGTAATTTTGGGGCATCAAAAAGGACGCGACACCAAAGATAATATGACCCGCAACTTTGGCATGGCTTCGCCTGGGGGATATCGCAAAGCGGCGCGGCTAATGGATCATGCCAATCGCTTTAATTTGCCAATTATTACCTTGATTGATACACCAGGAGCCTACCCTGGGGTCTCGGCGGAAGAGCAAGGACAAGGAGAAGCGATCGCGGCAAATCTGCGACAAATGTTTGGTTTGACAGTGCCAATTATCTGTACGGTGATCGGCGAAGGTGGATCGGGTGGAGCCTTGGGGATTGGCATTGGCGATCAGATCATGATGTTTGAGAACTCAGTCTATACGGTCGCGACTCCTGAAGCTTGTGCTGCCATTCTCTGGCGCGACTCGGCTAAAGCTGGAAAAGCTGCCGAAGCTTTAAAAATTACGGCTCCCGACCTAAAACGTTTAGGAATAGTTGATTATGTAATCGATGAACCTCTGGGTGGAGCGCATCGTGCGCCGCTCAAAGCAGCTGAAAATCTCAAGGCGGTGCTAGTTGAAAATCTTGATCGCTTAAGTCAGCTACCCGCATCAGAGTTACAAGAACGCCGCTATCAAAAATTCCGTAAAATGGGTGTTTTTCTCGAATCCTAATTGATAATTTTGCATGAAAACCCATCAGTACTGAAACTCAAGCAGCTTTATAGCGATCGCCCACTCAATCAGACAAAAACAAGGCGATCGCCAATAGTTAGCTATTACACTAAGATAGAATGTCTGAGTGTATGGAGGTACTCCAGTGAGAGCAAAAGTCATAACTAAGCGCATCACAGTTTCTTTAACGTCTGATGTTTTTAGCAGTTTGCCCTCGCAGGGGCGGATGACTTGGTTGCGTGAAGCGATCGCGGAGAAGTTGCAAAGAGAAAATCAATTAGTTCTTAGTTCTGCTGAGTCTAAGGCAATTGACCGCATTGCTAAACCGATTCAGGAAGATGACTGGGTGACGATAGGAACTCTAGATGAGGAGTTTGATTTGGAACAGGTAAATATGGAGATTAAGCTGCGTGGCTATACGCGCTAAGTATTTGTTGCAGGTGCATCCGCTTGTAATATCAGAGGATTTTGATGAGCCAATGGAAGAACTGGAAGTAAACAAACTGATTTAAAGCAATCTTATGTCCCTCCTGTACCCTTTGCTTTTCACCCATCACCAAAAACTTTTATGCAAAACGACATTCGTTGGCAACAACGCTTTTATAACTACCAAAAAGCACTCATTCAGCTTACCAAATTCATTGAAAAAGGTGAACTTAGCGAACTAGAAGAACAAGGAATAATTAAAGCCTTTGAGTACACCTACGAACTCGCATGGAATGTGATTAAGGATTATTACGAAGAACAAGGAGAAGTTAGTATTCAAGGCAGTCGCGATGCCTTGCGGTTAGCCTTTCAGCGTGGATTAATTGCCGATGGTGACAACTGGATGAAGATGATCAAGAGTAGAATTGCCTCAGTACATACTTATAATCTCGAAGTAGCCCAACAAATCAACCAAGATATTCATAATATCTACTTTCAGCTATTTATCGAACTAAAAGAAAAAATGGAATCCCTATGAATCAGTTTGGACTAAAACCTGAAGCGATCGCCCAGATTAACCAGATATTTGCTGAGTATCCCGAAATCAGCAAAGCAATTCTCTATGGTTCTCGCGCCAAAGGTAACTATAAAAATGGCTCAGATATTGACTTAACATTGATTTGCGATCGCCTCAATCATCGGCAACTACTCCAAATAGAAGACCAAATTGATGATTTACTTTTACCCTATTCCATAGATTTATCCATCTTTAGCACAATCGATAATTTGCACCTAATCGAACATATTAATCGAGTAGGAATTGTTTTCTATGAGAAAACTACAGCTACAGCCACATTAATTGGCATTGCCCCTTCATAGAGTGCTTCCTGTGCTTTGACTGCTCTTTGCTGTTTCAATGTATGCTTTCTATTGGCTCTTGAGTTTGTTGATGAATGTGTTGACGCAAGGCTTCATTGATGGATGTTTGATAGTTATCGCCGCCTTTGTTGTTTGCTTCTGCGCGAAACCATTCCAAAATGTCATCATCTAGTCGAATCGTAATACGAGTTTTGCCTTTAGCCACTGAATCTATCGCGCCACGTTTGCCTTTGCTGAAGTCATATTCTGGTTCCATATTATTTAATCCTCTTCGTATTGTTTACGTTCGCGGCGCTCTGCTAATCGTGCTGAAATCAAACGAATGTCTTCACTGCGCCATATAAAAACAACAACTAAAACTCTGCCAAAGGCATCCATGCCGATAGTGACAAATCGATCTTCGTCAAATCTGTTGTCTGGAATTGTGATGGCAAGATCGTCTGCAAATACGGATACTGCGTCGGCAAACTCAATGCCATATTTTTGAAGGTTTGATGCGGTTTTATTTTTGTCCCATTGATACTTCATCTAACTATAGTATGTACATTTGTACATACTACTCTGTCATAAATTTGTACCAACGCGATCGCCAATTCATCCTCTCGAAAAACGCGATCGTCCATTCATGCCCTCCTAAAAATGAAAATCGCCCATTCACTTACTAGCACAAAATAGAAAATATCAACCTGCGAGTTTTTGACTCATGTAGCGATTTAAGCTAACGTTTTCTTCGGCGGCTTCCATTGCTAATTTGCGGTGAAGAGATGGAGAAATACGAACTTGAAGTTTTCCACTATAGACTTTATCGGCTATGGGTTCTGGAACTTTTTCTCCATTTGCTTTCATATCTGTTACTACATCTTTAACTAGATTCGTAATACCTTCTAGGGCATCAGAGCGATTTTCGTGGAGATAGGATAAACTAGGAAACTCTGCACATAATCCTGCAAATTCTTGATCCTCAACAGACCAAGTGATTTTATAGCTGTAATGTTCATGGTTAATCATCTTTATATACCCTCAATTTTTTCAATCGCTGCTAACACCTGTTTGACTTGATAAACTTTGGCTTTGCCATTCTTTTCTTAAATATTAACGCGAGGATCGCCCTGCCAAGGTGTTTTGTAGACACAATGACTTGTCCCTTGCTGTCGAGGTTCTCCAAAATAATGATTACAAACTTTCACTAAGTCAGTAAAGTTAACATTTTGAGAATTCTTTTTTAGCTGAGCAACTATTTTTTCTATTTGTGCCATAAAGTTAGATTTACAGCAAATATTAGTATCAATATTAATACTATGTCAAGCGATCGCACAACCACCCAACAAAAACGCGATCGCCTAATCACTCACTAAAAAGTGTAATGCGATCGCCACAACAGAATTGACCTATGTTAATATATCAAATATGATATAAAAAGATATGGGAAATCAAAATAAACCTTTAGTCTGGTTGCATGGTGAGGTTAAAACTCCACCTTTCAGTCAAGAAATACGGGTGGAGACTGGTGTTCTGCTCAGGCAATTGCAGCAAGGTATATCTATTGGATTACCCCATTCGCGTCCGATGCCAAGTATAGGAGAGCGCTGTCATGAGTTGCGAATTCGGGATGCAGAGAAAAACTGGAGAATCATCTATCGAATTGATGATGATGCAATTTTGATTGTGGATGTCTTTAATAAATCCACAAGAACTACTCCTAAAAGTGTGATTGATATTTGTAAAAAGCGACTTAGTAAATATGATGTTGATTAAGTAGGAGAATATGATGGATCAAAGTAAAAGAGAGCGTTTAGAAGCTCAAGGTTGGAAGGTTGGCTCGGTTTCAGATTTTTTAGATTTAACTGCTGAAGAGTCTGTTTTAGTTGAGATTAAACTGGCTCTTAGTCAAAAGTTAAAGGAACGTCGGCAAAAGCTGATGACTCAAAGTGAACTTGCTTCTAAAATGAGTTCTAGTCAGCCTCGGATTGCTAAGGCTGAAAATGGTGATATTTCTGTTTCTATTGAGTTATTGATTAGGGCTATGTTGGCGACTGGTGCTACACCTCAAGATATTGGTCAGGTTATTGCTGGTGTAGGGTAAGGCGATCGCCCATTCATCTCCCTAGCAAAACGCGAGCAGCTACAAACCAGTTAATAAGTAAAGCTATTTGTGGGCATCGATAAAAAGTCAGATTTTCTGAAAATGAACAACAAGAGGTCGGTAATTTTAACCCTATTTTTCTACTCAAAAAGTAATTAATAGAGATGCCTTTGAGTGGCTTAAATTACTTTTTATATAAACTCAAAAAGCTATCCCTTAAACGAGGCTGTAGTTTCTTCTCAACTATCCAAGACAAAGGGAAAAGGCTTGCTAGTGTTATGCTAACGGCTAGTATGTTCTGCGCCAGCGAGTTGTACTCATAAAGAAAGGTGGTAAGCTTTTCCGCTATCTTCATCAGTGGCATGTGAAATATGTAAACTCCATAAGAGATACCCCCCAGCGAAACGAATGGGGCAATAGGAATCCCGCTAAAAGAATTCTTATAAAACCACGTTATGAT
>JAYTWB010000490.1:0-2910 GCA_043743655.1 Cyanobacteriota bacterium
TTCGACGATTAATCTCAAGCTAGAAGAGTCCCAGTCCACGATTCCGCCTAGCGATGCTTTTGGAATACAGGTGCAGGAAACCTGGAAAAATTCTACTCACGCGGCTGGAAGTTTAGCGACAAATCTAGCCCTGGGACTGTTATGGCTAGTACCTTTTACACCATTCATTGCGATCGGCTGTGGTGGTGCTTATTACTTCCAGCAGCGGCGCAAGCGAGTTACTATTGTCAAAACTCCGCCGATTGACGAATAAATTGCAACATATTTGATGATATTTTGCGATCGGAAAATATAGGTGTCTAAATTACGGTTTATTAGTGAAAATCACCCGATCGCAATACTATGATAGTTCGAGTTCTATATCCTCATAAATCTGTTCGATCGGCACCGATAGATTGACACTTTTTAGTTCAACTAAATCGCCAGATTGATAATTAATAATATCCCATTTATTATCTTCGTCTTTGTGATATGTCTCAACAGCAACCTCATTTGCAGCAATTAACACATAATCGCGTAAACTAGGATTGCGTCGATACATTCTAAATTTATTTCCTCTGTCATAAGCCTCGGTACTAGGTGATAATACTTCGACAATCAGACAAGGATGAGTGATAAATTGACTTGTGGTTTTATCCCTTTCGTCACAGGTAACACTAATATCAGGGTAAACATAATCAGTCGATCTAACAATATTCACTCGCGCATCAGAAGTCAGCACTTGACAACCGCCGCCGCGTAAGTGACTCTTGAGCAAGAAGTTAACATTACTAGCAATCTTGCTGTGATTTATCGTCCCGCCAGTCATTGCATAGACTTCGCCATCGATATATTCATGGCGACAGTTCTGGTGTTCCTCCCAAGCGAAGTATTCTTCAGGAGTAAATCTGGGGAAGTTTTCTTTGGCAGCAATCATTTAACCAACACTGATGATTTACAACTGACTTAGAACAATCATACCACAATAGGAATTTTAGACTGTTATCTCGATCGAACCATCCATATCTGAATGTGGTGATTTGCAGCGATAGATTGGCAAAAAATTACAAAATTCATAGATTGTTGAGCGGGTAACAATCGCACAATACTAGATTATAATGGCTTGATGAGTATTGCTTATGTTTCATTTGCAAATTAATTTTTTATGCGTTGGGTCGATCCTGAATTTACGAAAAAACAAGTACTGAGGGCTGGGGAATCTCTGATATCAACTGACTGCTCTGACTCTGACTATGCTGATGCACTGAATATTCTTTCTAATTGGAGAGCTGCACACGCATATCCACTCCATGCTATCTCAGTATTCTTGAAGCGGAAATCTTCTCAAGTAGATAATTCTGCTGTAGTTGTACAAAGACTAAAGCGAACATCGTCAATTCTGAGTAAGCTAAAGCGTTTCCCGACGATGAAACTACAAAGAATGCAGGATTTGGGTGGATGCCGAGTTGTATTAAAATCAGTTGGAGAAGTTGAGAAGTTAGCTGAGTCGCTTGAGAATGGAAATACAACTCACCAGTTACACAGAACAACTAATTATATTGAGATTCCTAAGTCATCAGGTTATCGTGGTATTCATCTTATTTACAAATACAATGGTAATAAGAATCAATACCAAGATTATCTTGTTGAAATTCAGTTAAGATCTATGATTCAACATGCTTGGGCGACAGCCGTGGAAATCGTAGATAATTTCACGAGCCAAGCTCTAAAATCAAGTCATGGAAATAAAGACTGGCTAGATTTCTTTACATATGCAAGCGCAGAATTTGCCAAGATAGAATCTCGTCCGATAGGAGATCAGTTTCAAAATATAGACACACGCAGAGAATTAATTAGATTGGAGTCAAAGTTGAATGCAATTAATCAACTCAATACTTTTGCTGTAACATCACAGTTTGTCAATAATAAAAATGTAAGAAAATCAGATTATTTCTTGATCGAACTCCAAGAAAGTGCTCAAACAGTAAAAATAACTCAATATCACAGCGAACTATTATCAGTAGCAACGGAAGAATATCTTGCACTAGAACAGAAAGCAAGAGACGACACGACTTATAATGTAGTGCTTGTATCTGCAATTTCATTAAAAGGGCTGAAGACAGCTTATCCAAATTACTTTGCAGACTCCACGCAATTTACAAAATATCTTAAACAGACTTTAACTGCTGTATCTACGACACCAGAACGTTCTTAACTTTGTTGTGATGCCAGTTTAACTCGCTCAATATCAATTCCCTCGTGATTCTATGACTCCTTCCGCTTCATTCACCATCAACTTTAGCCGCTCTAATGTTCCCAGTTTCACATCTTCCCACAAACCCCGCTGATTAGCTTCGAGCAACCTTTCCGCCATATCTCGCTGTACCCAGGGATTATTTTGTTCGATAAATTCTCGCACTGATTCATCGAATAGATAGGCATCCGCTACACCTTGATACATGAAGTCCTGAACGCAATTAGCCGTGGCATCGTAGGCAAACAAGAAATCTAACGTCGCTGCCATTTCTGAGGCTCCCTTGTAACCGTGGCGCATGGCTCCGGCGATCCATTTGGGGTTGACGACACGCGATCGATACACCCGATCGATCTCCTCTGTTAACTTCCTAACTTTGGGATTTTCGGTGCGCGAATTGTCACCGAAGTAAGCTTCGGGTGCTGTTCCAGATACCTGTTTAATGGCGGCGGTTAAGCCACCTTGAAATTGATAATAGTCATCGGAATCGAGTAAGTCATGTTCGCGATTGTCTTGATTTTGAAGGACGATTTGCATATTCCCCAAGCGTTGGTTAAATGCTTCGGGGGCAGATATTACTTCAGCTTTGCAGGTATAAGCATAGGCACTCCAATTGATATAAGCTTGAGCTAAATCTGCTTCGGTTTCCCAGTTTTGGGATTCGATTAATCCTTGCA
>JAYTWB010000491.1:0-3594 GCA_043743655.1 Cyanobacteriota bacterium
CAAACCAAAACCTTCTCAATTCTAAGCTAGCGATCGCCATCTTTGCTTTCTGAGATGCGATCGCTTAAGATGCATATAGAAGTTACAGTATTAAACGCCCCAAGAGTCATGATATTAACCGACCAAAAGACTCTAGCAGACAGGGTTAGAGCAGATTTCGAGATTTTAGATCAAGAAGTCAACGGTAAGCCTCTAATTTATTTTGACAATGCGGCTAGTTCTCAGAAGCCTAAATCAGTGATTGATGCTTGGAAATATTATTACGAACATGACAATGCCAATGTGCATCGTGGCGCACATACGCTCAGTGCCAGAGCAACCGATGCTTATGAAGGAGCGCGCGATAAAATCGCCAAGTTTATTAACGCCAAATCATCGCAAGAAATCATTTACACACGCAATGCTAGCGAAGCGATCAATCTAGTTGCTTACACTTGGGGATGGGCAAATCTGGAAGCAGGAGATGAAGTAATTCTCTCAGTAATGGAACACCACAGCAATATCGTCCCGTGGCAAATGATCGCTGAGCGCACAGGTGCAGTTCTCAAGTTTTTGGAGCCAACAGCCACAGGCGAGTTGAGCTTAGAGCAATTCAAATCTCTGCTCAATTCCAGAACGAAGCTTCTATCAATTGTTCATGTTTCTAATACACTTGGTTGTGTGAATCCAGTCGAAGTAATGATTCCACTTGCTCATGCTGTGGGCGCGAAAGTATTGCTAGATGCTTGTCAGAGCGTGCCACATATGCCGATCGATGTCCAGAAGTTAGATTGCGATTGGTTAGTCGCTTCGGGGCATAAAATGTGTGCGCCAACGGGGATTGGATTTCTCTATGGCAAGCGCGATATTTTATTAGCCATGCCGCCATTTATGGGCGGTGGTGAAATGATTGCCGATGTATTTCTCGATCATTCCACTTATGCTGATTTACCTCATAAGTTTGAGGCGGGAACTCCTGCGATCGGTGAAGCGATCGCCCTCGGTGCAGCAGTTGATTATTTAAGTGCGATCGGCATGGATAATATCCATAACTATGAGCAGGAACTAATCAACTATTTGATGGATTGTCTTGATGATATTCCTGATATCAAAGTCTATGGACCGCGTCATGATCGCGCTGGTTTAGCCGCGTTCACGATCGCCCATGGCATTCATGCTAATGATCTATCCGCCATGCTTGATCAAGATGGAATTGCGATCCGATCAGGACATCACTGCACGCAGCCATTACATCGCTTTTTAGGAATCAATGGAACCGCCAGAGCGAGTGTTTATTTCTATAATACTAAAGCTGAAGTCGATGTATTTGTCGCCTCTCTCAAAGATGCGATCGCCTTCTTTAAAAAGGTGATGACATAAGTCAATGGAAAGAGCGTACTGGCTAGCATGGTCGCAAGTTCGCGGCATTGGATCGGTTTTGATCAAGCGTCTCTATCAAAATTTTGGCTCAATGTCAAAAGCTTGGGAAGCATTACCAATTGATTTGCAACAAGTTGAAGGGATCGGTGGTCAAACACTCGAAACAATTCGTCAAGCGCAGCGTGAAGTTGAGCCATTGTCACTGTTAGCTGTCCATGAACATAAGAATCTCAATTTTTGGACTCCCAGCGATCGCGAATATCCCCAGTTACTCTGGGAAATCCCTGACCCGCCGCCGCTTTTGTATTATCACGGTCATCTGACTCAATGGAATGAACGTAATACTGTGGCGATCGTGGGTACGCGCAACTCAACACCCTATGGAAGACGCTGGACAAAGAAGCTCGTAACCGCCTTAGCAGAGCGTGGATTTACAGTTATTTCGGGGATGGCGGATGGCATCGATGGCGAAGCCCACAAAGCCTGTTTGGAAGTCGGCGGTCAAACCGTTGCTGTGGTTGGGACGGGAGTCGATCAAATCTATCCCCATAAGCATAAATCTCTCTATGGACAGATCGTCACTTCAGGACTAGTGGTCAGCGAATATCCCCAAGGTACACCGCCAGACAAAAAGCATTTTCCCGCCCGCAATCGGATTATCGCAGGACTCAGCCGTGTCACTCTCGTCATGGAAGCCCCCGAACGGTCAGGAGCCTTAATCACTGCCTATCAAGCCAATGAGTACAATCGCGATGTCTATGCGTTGCCTAATTCTCTTGATGTCAACGAAGCAAAAGGATGCTTGAAACTATTGAGTAAAGGCGCACAGGCAATTCTCGGAGTGGATGAGTTGCTAGAATCTTTGGGAATGTTGCCAAATCTAGATGTTCCTGTTCCAGCGATCGCGATCGCTGATCTACCACTATGCCAACAAAATATCCTGCAAGCGATCGGTTTTGGTGATCCTGTCAGCTTTGATACGATTGTCGAACAATCC
The DNA here is from genome assembly GCA_043743655.1 of Cyanobacteriota bacterium. Classification (GTDB taxonomy): domain Bacteria; phylum Cyanobacteriota; class Cyanobacteriia; order Pseudanabaenales; family Pseudanabaenaceae; genus Pseudanabaena. The sequence continues at coordinate 2,357 of JAYTWB010000491.1, forward strand.
AAAACGCCTGCGGGTGAAGTGTCAGGAGCCTTATTGCAATTAGAACTAATCGGGGCGATCGCGCTTTACCCAGGAATGCGATATCAGCGATTAGCTTAATAGTTACATCTTACGGAGCGATCGCCTAAAAGCTATAATCAACCGCAAGTCTATTAATTTTTTGTAATTTTTGTAAGTAGTTAAAACATGTCGTCTCAAAACCCTGACGTACCAGCGAGCGAGTCTCGCGAAGCCCGTACCCGCCAAATGCTAGGAATGAAAGGTGCGGACGTAAAAGAAACTTCGATTTGGAAGCTACGCTTGCAATTGATGAAGCCAATTACATGGATACCCTTGATGTGGGGCGTACTCTGTGGCGCTGCTTCCTCAGGCGATTTTACATGGTCGATGGAAAATGTGTTTCGATCGCTGCTTTGTATGCTTATGTCAGGTCCCTTGCTGACAGGCTATACCCAGACGATTAATGACTATTACGATCGCGAAATTGACGCAATTAACGAGCCTTATCGCCCAATTCCATCGGGCGCTATTTCTCTTAAGCAAGTAGTTGCTCAGATTTGGGTCTTACTGATCGGCGGGATCGCAGTCGCCACGACACTCGATATTACGGCTGGTCATACTGATTTTATGATTACCAAGTTAGCGATCGGCGGCGCATTCCTTGCGTATATTTACTCAGCACCACCTCTCAAGCTTAAGCAAAATGGTTGGCTGGGTAACTATGCCCTCGGCGCGAGTTATATCGCTTTGCCCTGGTGGGCAGGACATGCCCTTTATGGAACACTCAACTGGACAGTGGTCGCTGTCACTTTGTTTTATAGTCTTGCTGGTTTGGGAATCGCGGTGGTCAATGACTTTAAAAGTGTAGAAGGCGATCGCGAATTAGGATTAAAGTCCTTACCAGTTATGTTCGGTGTCCAGAAAGCAGCACTCTTATCCGCAACAGCGATCGATGTCTTCCAGATTGGGATTGCGATTTACTTGGTCACGGTGGGAGAACAGTTATTAGCAAGTCTAATTGTGCTGCTCGTGATTCCCCAAATTACATTCCAAGACATGTATTTCTTGCGCGATCCGCTTAAAAATGATGTGAAATATCAAGCTAGCGCCCAACCCTTTCTCGTAATTGGGATGTTAGTGGCAGGTATTGCCATGGGACACGCAGGTATTTAACGCCGATTGGGTGATTTATACCAAGTTTGTTTGTTGATACTATCTAGATAATTTGCTTTTTTAAT
>JAYTWB010000492.1:0-2686 GCA_043743655.1 Cyanobacteriota bacterium
CCCATCGACATTTTAATACCTTAATAGAATCTAAGTTAAGAACTGAATTTTATAGGGTATTTAAACCTGTAAAAGGTGTTTTCCATCCTTTGGTCAGAAATGGGCGAAATTGGTTAATGTATGTATTTGAGAGATGGTTTTATATTTATGAACTAGCTCAAGAATTAGGACTTAAATCATTTTGGCATTTTGACTCAGACACAATGATTTTGAGAGATATTACTGAGTTTAATCAATATTTTTCTAATTACGACTCAACAGAACAATGCAATGGAACTTGTCTTAACGGATTTATCAAAATAGAAATTCTTGAACAATATCTTGGAGTTGTTAATCAGCTTTTTATAGACGAAAATTTTCTTAAAATACAACAAGATGAGTTTGACACATTAAATCCTGAATATGCATTTACTGAGATGCGTGCTTGGGCAGAAGCAAAGCAAAAATTATCTTTTAACACTCTTCATCTTGGTAAGTTGATAAATGGAAAAACTTGGGATGATTCTATTGTACTGGGGAAAGATATAGGTTATGACATGGTTCGTCTAAGAAGTGGGCAGACCATGAAAAATATATATTGGAATAATGGATTCTATTGCCATAATAAATATCTACAACAATCAGTAGAATTTGTTTCTCTAAATTTAAGTCATTCTCCCATTTTTGTTTTTGATTGGGTATTAAGTTCTGTTGAGCAACAACAGTCGACAAAGTACCTTGCGAAAACTCCAGTACCGTTTAAAGAAATTGCGATCGGTATAGCAAGAAATATTAAAAGAGCTACAACTCATTATTTAAGTAAGTTAATATCTCTTACAAAAAGTCTCCGATATGTGAAAAGTTAACATCCTTTGTCCTGAGATGTAAATAAACGCTAGTTTTAAAAGACTTGTCTACTTCGATTGCATTTGCGATAAAGTGGCTAAATTAAGAATAATCGATTTGCAAGTTGCATTCCTGATTTTTCTTGAATAATAAGCATCTTAAAATCTACTGAGCAGCTATAACCTGCGTGATTTAAGTTAAATTATACAAGCCCATTTACTGTTTTTAAATTTTGAAAGTTTTATTGTTGAGTACTTTTGATATTCGAGGTGGCGCGGCGCGGGCGGCTTATCGATTACATCAGGGATTACGATCGCTTGATATCGACTCAAAAATGCTTGTACAGGAAAAATCTAGTGACGACTGGACAGTAATTGCCCCAAAAACTCGCATCCAAATGGGTTTGGCAAAAACCAGAGCCACGATTGATGCTTTGCCTTTGCGCTTTTATCTTCAGTTTGATGGTTACGGGGCTTTTTTCCCACAGTGGCTTCCAGACTCTCTTGCTAATAAAGTTAATCAAATTAAACCAGATATTCTTAATTTGCATTGGATTTCAGGGGGATTTGTGCAGATAGAAACTTTAAAAAAGTTTAAACAGCCCATAGTATTGACTTTGCATGATATGTGGGCTTTTACAGGGGGGTGTCACTATAGCCAAGATTGCGATCGCTATACGATCGACTGTGGTTATTGTCCTCAGCTATATAGCAAGCGAGATCAAGATCTCTCTCGATGGGTTTGGCAACGCAAAGCTGATGCTTGGAAATCTCTGAACTTAACGATTGTTACTCCCAGTAATTGGTTAGCAGATGTTGCTAAAAAGAGTTCACTTTTAGGCGATCGCCCTATTCATGTCATCTCTAATGGAATAGACACCAAAATCTATAAGCCATTAGACACTAAACTTGCGAGAGATTTACTGCATTTGCCTCAAGATAAATATCTAATTCTATTTGGCGCTATGCGTGCGACCAGTGACCTGCGAAAAGGATGGCAGTTTCTCCAACCAACTTTACAACGCTTAAAAGAATCTGGGTGGGAAGATAAAATCGAAGTAGTAATATTTGGGGCATCTACTCCAGAGTTACCGCCTGATCTAGGATTTCCCTGTCATTATTTAGGGCAATTACATGATGATTTGACCTTAGCGGTGATGTATGCTGCTGCTGATGTTACACTTGTGCCTTCAACACAAGAAGCGTATGGGCAGACTGCCTCTGAGTCTCTGGCTTGCGGTACTCCTGTTGTTGCTTTTGGAGTAACTGGATTGCTAGATATTGTCACACATTATCAAAATGGATATCTCGCAACTCCCTTTGACTGTCAAGATTTAGCTAATGGAGTTGATTGGGTGCTAACAGATGCTGAAAGACATAGAGCTTTACGCCATGCGGCTAGGCAAAAAGCGGAACAGGAGTTTACGCGATCGCTTCAAGCTGATCGTTATCAGGCTTTATTCCATCAGATTTTGAATCCGCCAAACTAGATTAATCATGCTGGCTAAAAATATTTCAGAAGATATTTCAAACTTCCCTAAAGTTGCAGCGATTATTCCCACTCGCGATCGCAAAGATAAGTTATTTCGCTTTTTAGACCAATTTTCACAACAAACTTATACTAATCTCCAGATCATAATTGTGGATTCTAATTCCACTGATGGCACACGCGAAGATATAGCTAATCGGTTTCCGCAGGTTAAGCTTATTTGTGTAAGCGATCGCAAATATTGGGCTGGGGCAACTAATGCGGGTATAAAAGCTGCGTTGAAAGACGGTTGTGAATATATCTTGACGATTAATGATGACTCGGTAGTTGAGCTAAATCATGTAGAAAGGATGGTAGAAATTGCACAGAAAAA
>JAYTWB010000493.1:0-12065 GCA_043743655.1 Cyanobacteriota bacterium
GTAAAAAGCGACGGGAAGAAGTGGAAGAAGAAAACCTTACTCGCTATGAATCCAATACATCTAGCGATCAGCCTAAGGGCTGGGAATTTAAAATTTTGCGTACCAATAGCGGCGGTTTTCGTAGTCGCAAAGTTTTGCATAAAGCCTGTGCCGAAGAATCTCAAGCAGGTTGGATTTTATTGGAAAAGTTGGACGATCATCGATTACGGTTTCGCCGTCCTATCACGGCTCGCGATCGCGATAATCAATGTAAAATTGACCCTTATCGCACCCGTTATGGCATCTCTGAATTAGTCGAGACTTGGACCACAGTAATTGTGTTACTGGCGATTATGAGTGGGGCAGCGATTCTGGGTTTTGTTGCCATAAATCGCTTTTTTGGTGATTGGCAAACTCGCGCTGTCCAGAATGCGCCACGGTCTGGAGATAATAATGCAATTCGTCAGCCACCTGCGCCCAGCGTTAAACCAACAACTCCACCATCGCAATAATTTCGCGTCAAAAAGATCGCAGGAACTTTGTCCCTGCGATCTTTTTTGCGCGAAATTAGCGAAATATGGCTAACTGTGCCATTTGTTTTTCGTTAATGAGACTCAATACCTGTCGTTTAGGATTGATCGCAATCCAATTTTTATCTATTAGCTTTTCCAATATCTTGGTAGCATCCTCAGGGCTTACTTCTGAGAGATCAGCAATATCTTGAACAGGCAGATTAAAGATATCGACACCCGCATCATTTTTGATCCCGTAAGCATCTGCCAATCCAGTCAAGATAGTTGCTACCCTTATGGCTGGAACTTGTTGACGCAACTGGATACGCTGATTGGTTTTTCGTAACCGCCGCACCATGAGTTGCAGCATCCGATGATGCAACTGGGGGTCTTTAAATAAAAATTGAATGAATTTTTGGGCAGGAATACTCAAGACCCGCACAGGTGTAAAAGCGACTACGTCTGTCGATCTAGGCGACTCATCAAGAATTGCCATTTCCCCAAAAAAGTCTCCATTCCCCAATACAGCTAGAGTTGTCGCATCTTGACTTCGCAAAAAACGTACTTTCAGCCAGCCAGAGAGGATAAAATAGACGGCATTGCCCCAAGCATCCTCCATTAGAACGGCTCTACCCGCAGGATAGTCTCGTTCTACTGCTTCGGCGAGGAGCCATTCCAGAGTTTCAACGCTAGCAGCGTCAAATAATGGAAATAGCTCTTTGAAGATATCCGTTTGCATGGGAATTTTTTAAAAGACTGATCTTGCTAGCAAAGATTGGCGATCGCGAAAGTTAGGGGCGATTAAGCACCCATGACTTCGTAACCAGCATCCACATAAATAATTTGTCCAGTTACCGCACTAGATAGATCGCTACCCAAGAAAGTCGCGACATTACCCACATCATCAGGTGTAACAAGGCGGCGCAAAGGTGCAGTTTCTTCGTAATGGTGCAACATTTTGTGGAAGTCGCCGATCGCAGCTGAAGCAAGCGTACGAATTGGACCAGCCGAAATAGCATTCACTCGAATATTATCGGGACCCATGTCAGAAGCTAAGTAACGTACATTCATCTCGAGAGCTGCTTTGGCGATCCCCATTACATTGTAGTTAGGAACAACTTTTGCACCCCCAATGTAGGTAAGTGTAATTACGCTACCGCCGTCTTTCATCAGGGGTCTAGCCGCCCGACAAAGATGGATTAAAGAATAAGCACTCACATCTAGAGCTAGTTGAAAGCCTTCGCGAGAAATATCGGTAAAGTTGCCAGACAAGTCTTCTTTATTGGCAAATGCTAAACAATGCACTAATATATCGATCTTTTCCCATTGTTCAGCAACTGAAGTAAAGAGAGCATCAACTTGGGTATCATCTTGGACATTGCAAGGTAACAAAAAGCTCGGTGTCAAATCAGCAGTCAACTCGGCAACTTTACCTTTGTTGCGATCGCGATCATCGGGTAAGTAAGTAATCCCTAGTTTTGCGCCCGCCTCATGCAACTTTTGGGCAATGCCCCAAGCGATCGAGCGATTATTGGCAATCCCAGTTACTAGAGCAGTTTTCCCACTCAAATCTAACAAACCAGTCATGTATATTTCCTAATCTAAATCTAATTCAAATACAAGTAAGCGTACATTAAAAGCCCATACTCGCGCTTGCTGCTAATGGAGCGAGCGCACGTTGTAAAAAACTGAGCGCGAGAAAGGCAAGCATTGGCGAAAAATCCATGCCACCTAGAGGCGGGATAATTGAACGAAATAGATTTAGGTAAGGATCAGTAATCTGACTAAGTGCGGCGAAAGGCTGGTTAGACCAATTGATATTTGGGAACCAAGTTAGTAATACGCGAATAAATAGTAAGCCTAAGTAGATTGAGATAAATGAGCTAACTGTACCGAGGATGACACCGAATATAGCTGGCATAGGAGTTTGTTAGGTGAGAGGACTAGATGAAACAATTACCATAATTCTACCGAATGTAGCAAAAGTTAGGATTTTTTATGGTTACTTATGATTATTAATTATTATCACTAATATTCAGCTCGCGCATTGATTCTGGTGATTGTTGACGACCATTTTTGCCTTCAGCCGTAGCTAGTTCTTGACTAACTGAATCGATTGCGGCGTTGAGTTGGGCGATTTTTTTTTCGAGGTTGCGGCGAGCAAATTCATTAGCAGTCTGAGGTTTATCGAGTAGTTGATCGCTGTCAACAGAAGCGCGATCGCTGCTGAATTCATCTTCTGGTTGAGTGAGCTTAAGCGCTACTAATGCACCAACTGCACCGCCGATCGCTGCACCGAAGAGAAAACCTCCCCAAAAATTACCCGAATTATCTGCCATAGCTTTGCCTTAACAATCTCAACAACCTTAAACAGCGAGACTTTTGCGAAATTATAACATTTTGACTGGCGCTGCGTAAAACAAAAGGAGGCGCAAAGCGCCCCCTTTTGTTTTACGCAGATAGATTGTTAGCGGCGAGTTTTAGTCTGTAAGGCGATCGCGATCGCACTTTTGCTGGCATCAAGCTTGTTTAACAGTTTGGTGACATTACCTTGTTGTTCTTTACTAAAAGCAGTGTGGGTTTTAAGACCTTCTTTTAATAAATCACTACGCTCACTGCGGGCGACTTCATCTTGCGGATTTGCCGATAGCCAACTGGTATAGGCATCGATCGCATCGTACCAATAGGCATTTTTTACATAGATTCTGGCTTTCTCCAAGTCATTTTTTGACAAAGCGATCGCCTTTAATACAGCAGAATTATCATCACGGAGGATCGGCGCATTGACATCGACTTGCGAAACACCTGCATTAGTTTGCCAACGAATTTGCCAACGTTGCACCTTACCTTTGACTAATTCAGGCGCAGTCTCTGGAAGTGTAAACTTGTAGAGTCCTGGCTCTCCAGCTTTACCCTCAGCGACAAATACTGACTTTGCTGTTACCGCATTGCCATCGCGCAAAAAGAAGGTAACTTTAAATGAGTTTTTGGCATCATCGACCTTAGGAACTGTCGTTGAGGTCGCCAGATTAGTAGACGCAATGTACCAATAAAAAGTTGGACGAGCGGCTAAAGTTTTTGCACCATCTTCTGGGACTAGCATCGTAATCTGCGGCAAGTTACCTCTAGTTGCTCCGCCTGTACCTGCGGATTTTGGTAAGCCTAAGCCATATTGAGCAAAAACTGAAGGAGTTGCAAAAGTTAGCGAGCTAGTTACAGCGGTTACTGCATATATGGTGCCTAGAGTGGTACTTAGAACGATCGCTCTTTTATTTAAGTTCTTATTTTTATTTGTGACAGTAGTTAAAGTCATTGTGATAATAATCCAAATTTTTTCTAAACCAACTGATAATTTCATGTCGGTTAGTTTAGCTAACAAGTTCCCTTATCAGCAAAATATTTATAAAAAAGAAGAGTTTGCTATGCAAACTCTTCTTTTTTATAAATGACTAATAGAGCTACACGCTATGCGAGTTTATGGCGCGACTTTAGACGCGATCGCCTCAGCCATTTCTTGAGTACCCACCGATGAACTACCCGCAGGAGCTAAGTCATAGGTGACATGTTTACCTTCAGCGATGACCGCTTCTACCGCTTTCTGCACGCGATCAGCCGCAGCAGTCTCACCCAAATGCTTGAGCATCAATGCACCTGACAAAATCAAAGCCGTGGGATTGACCTTGTTTTGACCTGCATATTTGGGCGCAGAACCATGGATCGCTTCAAATACAGCGATACCATCACCATAGTTACCACCTGGGGCAACGCCCAATCCGCCGATCATGCCTGCGGTAAGGTCGGAGAGAATATCGCCATAAAGATTAGGTAACACCAAAACATCATAAAGTTCAGGCTTTTGCATCAGTTGCATACACATATTGTCAACGATGCGATCTTCAAACTCGATCTCAGGATAAGCCTTAGCCACATCGCGAGCCACTTCCAGAAATAAACCATCCGTAAATTTCATGATGTTGGCTTTGTGGACAGCCGTAACCTTCTTACGTCCATTTGCGCGCGCATAGTCAAAAGCAAACTTGGCGATGCGGCGGCTACCAAATTCTGAAATAGGTTTAACGCCGATCGCGGAACCTTCGCGGATAGACTTGCCTGAGAGTTCTTCCATGAACTTCTTAGCTTTTTCGGCTGACTCAGTACCTGTTTGAAACTCAATCCCAGCATACAAGTCTTCCGTATTCTCACGAACGATCACCAAATCAACGTCAGAAAATTTACTTTTTACGCCCTGCATAGACTTAGCAGGACGCAAGTTAGCAAATAGATCAAGTTCTTTACGAATCGCCACGTTGACCGAACGAAACCCAGACCCAACAGGCGTAGTAATGGGACCTTTGATTGCGACTTTGGTTTTGCGTACTGACTCCAAAACGCGATCAGGCAGAGGTGTGCCATAAGCTTCCATCACATCTACACCCGCATCTTCAATGCTCCAGTCAATCTGCACACCTGTGGCATCAATGACTGTTTGCGTAGCTTTTGCTACTTCAGGACCAATACCATCGCCGCGAATCAACGTAACTGAATAAGCCACAAATCTTCTCCCTAATCTTTAAGCGATCGCATTCTATGATTTTTTGTTTAGGTCTAAAGACTATCAAACTATGCGATCGCACAAATGAAGCGATTACGACAATTAATGGTTAGTCTGACCACTAGATTCATCGATAGTGGTCTGCCTAGTTTAAAGATACGCAAAAAATTTGAAATGTAGGATATGCAGAGATAGAAATTGATGCACTTATAAATCCTGTTATCTCTGATTAATCCCTCTTTAGCATGTATCCATCAATTGCATTTGACAGCTATATTGACCTTCTCAGTTTAGTAATTCAAATTTCAGCCTTTCAATCTTTAATCATTACATCAATTCACTTACTAAATGCAAGTTTAGTAAGTGTAAATACTTACTAAATTAACTCAGTCAAGTAACTCAGTTAAATAATTGGTTAAATCCTTAGAGAGATGGTGATAGCCGCCCTTTGACTTTCTCAGTTAGTTTGTAATAATATGTAACTCTAGACACAAGAAATAAAAAGATTAATCTTGTATTATACAAATTAGCCTCAAGGTTAATTGCATATTATTAGATTGATGTAATAAAACTTAAAGATTACGAGTTTTAATTATTAAGCTGATAAATTTAATTTTTTTAGATATTAGGGATTACAAAATCTTTGCTGTCTCAGCCTTGTGGTCTTGAAGAAGCACTCTTGAAAAACGCTTAGTTGACGCTTAGTTTAAACCAGTAGGAGCGATATGTCTGAAGAACCATTGACCCAACCCACACCAAAAGCAGTGGATAGGCAAGCTAGCAAGCAGGTCGGTCTGTCCGCTGACATGGTTCGTACATATTTACATGAGATCGGTAAGATTCCTCTACTTAGTAATGAAGAGGAGATTATCTATGGCAAGCAAGTGCAACAGATGATGCTGCTATTTGAGGAGCAAGAAAAACTTGCTCAAACTAGCGATCGCTTACCAACCGAGCAAGAGTGGGCTGACGCTGTTAGCTTAGACCCAGAGATTTTGCATAGCAATATTCGGGTTGGGACAAGAGCTAAGCGCAAAATGATCGAGGCAAACTTACGTTTGGTTGTCTCTGTTGCTAAGAAATATCAAAAACGCAATTTAGAACTCCTCGATTTAGTTCAAGAAGGAACTCTGGGATTAGAAAGAGCCGTAGATAAGTTCGACCCCACCAAAGGCTTTAAGTTTTCAACTTATGCTTACTGGTGGATTCGTCAAGCGATTACCCGAGCGATCGCACAGCAAGCACGCACGATTCGCTTACCAGTTCACATAACTGAAAAGCTGAATAAGATCAAGAAAGCACAGCGCCAGCTTTCACAAGATCTCGGTCGAGTCGCAACAGTTGCCGAGATTGCTTATGAGCTAAATATCAAGACCGATCAGGTGCGTGAATGTCTATCGCTATCGCGTCAGCCAATTTCACTTGACTTACGCATCGGTGACAATCAAGATACAGAACTTGCCGAGCTTTTAGAAGACACGGGACATTCTCCTGACAACTATGTCGAGCGCGAATCTTTGCGTACAGACATTCAGAGCTTGCTGAAGGAGTTACCCGAAAAACAGCGCCAAGTTATGATCTTGCGCTATGGTTTAGAAGACGGTCAAGAAATGTCGCTAGCCAGCATCAGCAAGCGGATGGACCTTAGCCGCGAGCAAGTCAGACAACTCGAACGCCAAGCAATGGACTATCTCCGTAAACGCAAAACTAGAATGCAGGAATATCTAGCTAGCTAGTGAATCATATAAATAGAGGGATCGCTTTGCGATCCCTCTATTTATGTGTAAAGAAATTTGCAATAATCTAAAGTTAGTAAATTCAAAAACTCTATGCCGCTAAAATCTACGACTCGTCACATTCAGATTTATGCTGCTGTTATCGAAGAGCAGAACGATGAACTCATCGACAGCGAAAATATGCTGACTATGGACGTTGATCCTGACAATGAACTGAACTGGACAGATGGCGCTTTGCAAAAGGTATATCGTAAGTTTGATGATCTGGTTGCGGACTATAAAGGCGCTGATCTAACTGATTACAATCTGCGGCGAATTGGTTCGGATTTAGAGCATTTTGTGCGATCGCTTTTACAAGAAGGCGAAGTCACTTACAACCTCAATCATCGATCGCTCAATTACAGTATGGGCTTACCCCAAATTGTGAATACCGAAGCGCAATAATCCTTTAGCAATAATTCCAAAATCATGTCTGAAACCACTGAAGCAAATCCTCAACAGGTAAAAGCGAAGCCGCCTGCGATCGAAGAGTTACCTTTTGAAGAGTTTATTACCACTCATTATTTGCCAGCTTTAACTCAAGCTTTTGGGAAACAAGGCGTTAATGATCTACGACTGGAATTTAGCAATTCTCAAGTACATGGTATTTGGGCGCAAGGCTTACGCCAATTTACGGTGTATTTTTCTAAAGCCGATCTCAATGCTCAAAAAGCCTTTTCTTGTGCGGACAGTGGGCGATCGCCTAGTACGATCGAACCATTTTTGATCGATGAGCGTAAAGCCCCTCTGGACTTGCTTGTATTTGGTGTGATTCAACGTTTAAATGCCCAAAAGTGGCTTGCTTCTAACTAGCCAGATTGGCAGTAAAAAACTAAATGCAGCTAGTTGTAGCGGTGATACAACTAGCTGCATTTAGTTTCTTAGCACAATATTTTTTGGCACAATAACAGACTGACCATCTTTAATCTCAATTTTCATACCCAGTTTGTCTAGCTCCTGAACCACTGTCTCTACTGTTTTTTTATCTACAGCAGATTGCAAAACTATTGTCCAAGCTCCAATCTGGGCTTTTTTAAGATCGCGATCTTGCTCTAGCCATTTTGCGGTTTCGCGAGATAGTTGCGCGACCGCTTGGGGAGATTCCAAAGATTTGTCAGTGGCTTTTGTTTGTTCCGCCCATTCTGCGGCTTTGAGATAAGACTCTCTGGCTCCCTTTGCGTCACCTAAAAATAGCAGTTGATCAGTCGCTTTGCGCCGCCATACAGTATATGCAGTTGATTGTTTAGTAGGATCAAGCGATCTCAATCCCTTGTCATATATTGCGATCGCCTGATTCGGAACACCTGCAAACATCGACACACTGGCTGACATATATAGGTAGCCATTCACAAATCGAGGATCGCGATCAATAATATTTTCAAAGTAAAGCGGACTCAGGCTATATCCTGTCTGAAAAGAATTTCTAGCGGTGTCATCACCAAAGTATTGCAAGAACTGCAAAAAAGTGAAATTGGCAATCATGTTATTAAAACCAAGTCCGCGTGACGGTAATTGTCGAATCACCTTGAGACGAGCTTCTTCCTCTCTTACCGCCTTGAGAGTGTCTTCTAAAGTTTGTCCACTTAAACGCTGATTAAGTTTTGGCAGCTGCAAACTGAGGGCGATCGCCGCAAAAGTAGCGATCGCTCCTAAATTAATAGCAAGACTACGAAATCGCATCTAACTTAATTTCCTTCGGAAATAAATGTATCTTTACTCAGACTATCAATCAGCTTATTACTTGGCGCGCCATCTGCTGGACTGATTGTATAAAAGTTTTGCGCTCTCACGATCGCATTCCGAGTTTCTCCAGACAATGCACCATCAGGCTTGCCATTGTAAAAACCTCTCTTAACCAACAAGTTCTGCAACTCTAAGACTTGAGGAATAATTGCTGTTGTTTGAGGTGGCGTGGTGGTTGGTGTTGCTGTCGGCAGTTGAGGCTTGACAGTCTCTTGGGGTTTAGGTTGATTTTGTGGTGTTGGTATAGCTGCCACAGATGGGGTTGCCGCAGCTTGAACACGAATTTGTGTTTCTGGCTGCGGAGTTACGGTTGCTTTTGGCTCTACCCGAACAGTTGAAGTAGCGGGCTTAGCTGGAATTGGTTGCCGATTAGTTATTACCCTGCCTGCCTCCAGAGCTGCCATAGTTTGAGCGCCAGCGATGCCATCAGCAGGTAAGCCATATGCTCTCTGGGCGGTGACGATCGCTGCTTGCGTTTGTGAACCGAGAACTCCTGTAACGGGTCCTTTATAAAATCCGCGATCGCTCAGCAAGTTCTGTAAATTGGCGACCCCACCTTCATTAACAGACGATGCAGCAACCTTAACCACTTGATTGACAACTTGACTAGCAGCTTGATTAGCCGATGAGTTATTGGTTGTAGTTGGTTTTACGGTCACAGCTGATCTAACATTTTTTTGCAGTGCCGCTATGGTCTGGCTACCAGCAATACCATCAGGTGTCAATCCATAGGCATTCTGAGCCGATGCGATCGCCGCTATAGTCTGACTCCCCTTAAACCCATCAATCGCGCCATTATAAAAACCGCGTCTAGATAATAAATCCTGCAAGGCTAATACATCTTGATCACTAGCTTTTTTTGCCTCAGTAGATGTTTTAGCAATAGATTCGCGATTGCGATCGGCAATACTGACATTACTACCGCCGCGTTCCAAAGCAGAAAGCGTTTGCGAACCCGCAACTCCATCGGTCACTAGACCATAATTTTTTTGAGCTGCCACGATCGCTAAGCGAGTTTGTGATCCCATGATTCCATCTACAGCGCCATTATAAAAGCCGCGTTTACTGAGTAACTCTTGTAGATTTGAGACTTCAGCACTTTTAGTTGTAGATGTCATTGCACTTATGTTAGTAACTGAGGTTTTATTACTAACATCTGCCTCTAAAGCCGCTAGGGTTCGTGACCCTGCAACCCCGTCAGGAACAAGGTTATAATTTTTTTGAGCCGCTATGATCGCCGCGCGAGTTTGTGACCCCATCAGACCATCAACGACACCATTATAAAAACCACGATCAGCCAGCAACTTCTGAAGATTCATCACCGCCGATGAGACAGGAGCAGAAGGCTCCTTAACCTCGACTTTCGTTGTTACTGTTGTTACTGAGCCGCCATCTTCTAGAGCCGCGATTGTCCGACTACCTGCCACTCCATCGGCTGTCAATCCCATCGATTGTTGAGCGCGAATAATTGCATTTTTTGTCGAAGCCCCAGCCACCCCATCGATTGCTCCAGGATCAAATCCGTTTTTTGCTAGCAAGGACTGCACATATCTAACATTAGATGATGGTGCAGTCTCGGCTAACGCACTTAGAGTGGAGCCTAAACCAATCAGTATGGTCGTACTCGCGAGGATCACATTTAAACTAAGTTGGGTCGATTTAGTGGTTAATTTTGTTAACCAAGCCTGCAAAGAGACATCAGGATCAGCACCGATCGCCTGATCAGCAGACTGATTAACATATAAAAAATCTTCGTGAATATAAGCTAAGAGTTCCATGATTTAGACCTTGTTGGGTGGGTTTGATGAGTTTGAATTAGTTGGCAAAGGCGTATTTTGGCTAGAAGTGAGCGCTTGAGAACTATTGCTAGGCTGAGGGTTATTTGGCTGAAGATTATTTGAACCAGAACGAACATCTAGATTGCTTGGAGCGTTCTGAACATTTTGGGTAACAACTTGATTTTGTCCTCTAAGAGACGCAATTAAGTCTAGACTTAAATCTCCTGTAGCCTTCTGTCCATAAGCAATTTGGGCATTTGATATACTGGCTTTAGTCTGCATGGTATATAGCCCGTTTAACTCTTCATCATAAAAACCTCGTTCCTTGAGCAGTAGTTGAGCCTGCAAAATAGCTTCTTTATTTGGCAATTGATTAACAGCAGGTTGCGAAAAAGCAACATTACTGCCGCCTGCCAGCAATGCGCGCATTGTTAAAGGTCCCGCAAATCCATCGGGCGACAATCCATAAGCTTGTTGTGCTTTGCTGATCGCATTAGTTGTTGTTTGCCCTTGTCGCCCATCAATTTCACCTTGATAAAAGCCTCTTTGTTTTAGCAACATCTGTAAGTTGCCAATCTCGCTTCCTTGTTCTGGCTGAATATTGATGTCCCGAATATTAATTAACTGCGAATTACTAGCGTGAACAATGATTAGTTCTCTAGGGCGATCGCTCAATATAACTTGGTTACTTTTAGGTGCTGTTACTGAAGAATTTATAACTGAAGAATTTCTCAGCAAAGATAATGTCTTTTCCCCAGGAATACCATCGACAGCGAGATTTTTGCTACGTTGAAAGTTGATCACAGCCTGCTTGGTATATCTGCCATAGACTCCATCAAGCTCGCCCACATCAAGACCACGATTAGCAAGTAAGGTCTGCACCTCCAAGATATAACTTGTATTGCATAGATATAGGTTTTCACACCACGGGGCAACATTCACGGCCGGCTCAAGCAACTGACCAGCCTCAACTGACCGCCCTAGATCGCAGCCAAAACCACTAAGACTCGCAACGGCGATCGCGGGTAATAAGTAAGACTGCCACTTGATCTTTGTCAAATCCCAGTCGAGATCATCGATTTGATATGTAGCATTGTAAATTTGCTCAGA
The DNA here is from genome assembly GCA_043743655.1 of Cyanobacteriota bacterium. Taxonomy (GTDB): domain Bacteria; phylum Cyanobacteriota; class Cyanobacteriia; order Pseudanabaenales; family Pseudanabaenaceae; genus Pseudanabaena. The sequence goes on from JAYTWB010000493.1 coordinate 11,450, forward strand.
TTCTTGATTAGCCTGCTCATATGCCCAAGCATCATATATATACGCTGCAAGTTCCATAGCTGCCACCAGTGATTGCGGTCTATCTTATTTTAAACGATTTTTTCTGGCTTGTTACGTCAAAAAAATGTATACACATAAAAATAAGAGGGTGCGCGGTGCGCTTCCTCTTATTTTTGAGATTTAAGATTTTATAGATGGAGGTTTTAGCGCGCTTCGGGTGAAGGGGTTTCTCGCTTTGGCGAAGGAATTAAGTACGCAACAACTGCTCCACCAACAAAACCTGCAACATTGCGAATAATCGGCACCCATTCGTTAGTCCTTGTCAAAACTGGACCAAGACCAAAAGCGATAAATAACATCCCCCAAAGCGGTGTAAAAATTAGCGCCCACTTCCACGCAAAGATTTCGCCTTCCTTGCGAGGATGTCCCGCAAAGCCAAAAATTACACCACCGACAATGGATGTGATTAAAGTGAGAACCCATTGCTCTTGAGGGATGCCAGGAACAACTAAGCATCCATCTTGTTCTAAACAATTGGCGATCGTATCAATGGCAGACAAAATCGATTGAGCATGTCCTTGTTCGCGAACATAGAATTGATTGCCATAGCGTGTTT
>JAYTWB010000494.1:0-6085 GCA_043743655.1 Cyanobacteriota bacterium
AAGTTCTGCATAAACTTTGCCAAAATTTTACCTGAAGATACTTATATTTACATCGCTAGCAGCACACCGATTCGTGATCTCGATACATTTTTTCATAGCGATCGCGCGGTTACAGTCTTAGCAAATCGTGGCGCAAATGGCATTGATGGCACAATATCGAGTGCGCTCGGTGCTGCATGGGGATGCGATCGCCCGATGGTTCTCATCTGTGGTGATCTAGCGTTCTATCACGACTTAAATGGATTGTTAGCAGCTAAAAAATATAATATTCCACTTACTGTGATTCTTTTAAATAATGATGGTGGTGGCATTTTTAATCTATTACCAATTTCTAAATTTGAGAACGTATTTGAAGAATTTTTCGGTACGGCTCATGGAATAGAATTTGCACCGATAGTCACCGCCTACGATTGCGAACATATTCGGATTCAGGACTGGCAAAGTTTTCGCGAGGCGGTTCTAGATTCTCTTGATTCTCAGGGAACTCAAATATTAGAAATAAGCAGCGATCGCCAACGTAATCGAGAACTACATTTTATGATTTGGAATCAGGTCATCGAAAGCTGTAATCATAACTTTTAAACCTTTAATATATAGCTGCCGCCGCCTGTATTAGGACAAATAAAAAACCAAGAAGCGCCACAACTCGTATTCTGGTTTTGTGTCCTAAAAAGCATGGCGACAGCTATATAATCAAAACAACGTTGAGAGCCTAGCAAATCATGGTACTTGCCACAATCAAACGCTACACCATAGCCGAATATCTGGAACTAGAAGAACGAGCCGAATTTAAAAGTGAATTTATAAACGGAGAGATTTTACCTATGGCAGGAGCAACCGCAAATCACAACATATTAACTGGTAAATTCCATGCCCGAATTTTGTTGGTACTGGAGGATTTGGATTACTCTGTTTTTATGAATGATATGCGCCTATGGATGCCAGCTTACAATTGTTACACTTATCCTGATGTTGTGGTAATTGAAGGACAGCCAGTTTTTACTGACGGAAAGCAAACTGCTATTACTAACCCTTGCTGTCTAGTGGAAGTTCTATCTAACTCAACCCAAGAATACGATCGCGTAAACAAGTTTAAGCAGTATCGCTCTATTTCAAGCTTTAGAGAATATGTCTTGATTTATCAGAACAATTACTGCGTGGAACAGTACACCAAACAGAATGATGGTCGATGGATATTAACTGAATATCTGGGGGAAGATGCAGTTCTCAAACTGGAAGCAGTCAAATTTGAGATTAGTTTACAAGATTTATATAAACGCGTTGTTTTTTAAACTGTAAAACCTAGATTGTGGTCGCCTGTGACCACAATCTAAGTTTTACAGCGCTTTGCGCTCAAACCCGCCACAAGAAGGGTCGCAGGGCGAAGCCCCGCAATGGGTTTTATATTGTTAGTTGTGGCGGATTTGAAAGGAAATTGCTGTAAGGTTTACTTAGCTCAAATTTCAAGAATTGCTTCATTTTTATAATTTTTGCGATCGCCGTTCTATACTCAGATAGAAACGTATATCTAAGCCCCATGCCAGCAGCATCATTGCGAAATCGTCAACACAATTTGATTTGCCAGTTAGCCGACTGTATCGAAGAAATTTGGCAAACCAACTTAGACCTATCTCCCTATATTGTCCCAGAAGGACTAGGCTACATCGAAGGGCAACTAGAAGGCGAAAAGTTGGTGATCGAAAATCTCTGCTATCAAGCTCCCCAATTTCGGAAACTCCATCTTGAACTCGCCCAAGTTGGTAATGGGCTAGATATTCTGCACTGCGTCATGTTTCCTAATCCTGAATATGCTCTGCCGATCTTTGGTTCCGATATTGTCGGTGGTCGCGGCGGCTCGATTAGTGCCGCGATCGCTGATCTATCACCGATAAATGCTGAGCGATCATTACCGATCAAATACCATCAAGCCCTAGCGTCATTACCAAACCTAAACTTTTCACAGCCGCGCGCTTTGCCAGATTGGGCAGATATTTTCTCAGAATTTTGTTTGTTTGTCCGTCCAATGGGTGAACAGGAAGAGCAATCATTTTTGCAACGGGTTCGCGACTTCTTGACTTTACATTGCCAGATTGCGATCGCTGAGACAGCACTAACTAGCGATCGCGAAGTTGCAAGTGCGATCGCGGGTCAGCAATATTATTGCGAGAAGCAGCAACAAAACGATAAAACTCGCCGTGTCCTCGAAAAATCTTTCGGTACAGAATGGGCTGATCGCTATATGACCACAATGCTATTTGATGCTGTCGCTTAAACAAATTGCTGGAGTTTTTCGATCAAGCAATCAAAATACGGCGCAATCTCTGATCGGCGATCGCTGTCTACCCGACTTAAACAAGCCGTCTTGATCCCGCCAAGACCAATCACCATTGCATCTAGCGGTACTTGCAACTCCTGATATAGCAAATTCATATGCCGCAATCCTGACTCGCTCAAATAATCAGCGCGGTGTCCTGCGATCGCATAAGTAATGCACCGCAAGAAATGCCAAAAATCTCGCCAGCAAGCATCAGCGCGTACCGATGGATATAACCCACCGCCTATTTGGGTGATCTCTGGAAATGTTTGCAAAACTTCAGCCCTAGCCTCATTGACGATCTCATTAACCTGATCGCGCAATACTTGCACTGTGGATAGATATTTCGCGATCGCAGGCTCAAGTTTCTGCATCTCTTGCAAATCAGCATCTGTTAAGTAGCGTCCTTGATCATCAGCTGCTTGCAGATACTCAATTAACTGAGCATCATAAATATCTTGCCAATTTGCAAAACTAACGATTCTTGACTTGTTAATCAATTCACGGACTTTATCACTGAGTTGAAATTCAGGCATTGCTTTTGAAGTAAATTAGTTAAAGTGAGTAGGACGCTTTACGTTTTGTTCACTTTACTTAAGATTTAAACATTTTTATGAACCTTGATCAAATCGAAATTAATCTCCAAAATCCCGACTTTCAATACCGACTGAAAGCGATCGCTGCTCTCAAAGACTATGAGCCAGATATAGCAATTCCGATCTTAACGAGACACATAAAAGACTCAGAGTTTTTAGTACGAACCTTTGTGGCGAGAGAGCTAGGTCGGCAAAAAACATCAGAATCTTTTGCCGCGCTCTTACAAATTATGCGCTATGACAACACTCCAAATGTGCGCGCCGAAGCCGCAAATTCTCTATCTCTATTTGATCGTATTTCTGCTTCTCATTTAGTCCAAGCATTTGTCAAAGATGATCATTGGCTTGTCCGCCGTAGTATTTTAGCTGCCTTAGTAGAGATGGAATGTCATGCAGAAGTTCTCGAAGTGTGTGTTTTGGGGATAGCAGGCGAAGATGCGGCTGTGCAAGAAGCTTGTGTCGATGGATTAGGGTCTCTATCTGCTTCTCAAGAGGCAAACAAAGCACTTGCTAAACTCCTGCAATTAAAGGATTCTGAATTTGAATATATTAGAGTTAGAGTCGCCTATGCCCTGATCCAGTTTGACACACCGACCGCTAAAGAGGCGATGGCTAATCTCAGAAATGACGTTGATTATCGAGTAGTTGGTGCAGCGATGGAGAATCTGATTCCATAATTGATCATGCTAAGAGTGCAGTTCTAACCTAATACTCAGAAAATTGAGCGTAAAATAGCTCCCAATATTTCTGGGCGATCGCCTGTTACTTCATCAACATTCTCGTATATAAATATCAAAATCAATGTCTAATGTTACGATCGCAATGTTTGTTATTCTATGTAATGATTGGAGAACTGAACAATTGAGGTAAAGCTTGTGAAAAGTGTTACATCATTAGAATTAACAAGAGATATTGACAGTCTATTGAATGAAATCTGCCTAACAGGGCTTCCTATTGAAATTAACTGGCAAGGAAAGTGGTTTAAAATCGTTCCTGCTGAGAAAAAGAAAAATAGGTTACATAATTTAATTAAACGACCTAATGTGATTGTTGGGGACTTGGAATCTTTAGTAAATATTTCTTGGGAGCATGAGATAAATCTTGATTTACCTTGATACTCACTTGGTGTTGTGGCTTTATGTTGGTGAGCAAAATAAATTGAGTGATTTTGTTCAGTCAGTGATCGCGCAGGAGTTTTTGCTTGTTTGTTCACCAATAGTTCGTCTGGAATTGCAATATCTATATGAAATTGGCAGGATTACCAATAAGCCAGATGAGATATTTTCTGATTTATCACAGCGTATTGATTTAAGTGTTTGTAAAAAAGACTTTAGTTTGATCATCGATAAAGCTCTGGAGATCGCTTGGACTCGTGATGCTTTTGATCGCCTGATTGTAGCAAATGCAATGATCGATCAAAGTATTTTGCTGACAAAAGATCACAAGATTCTTGCTAATTATGTCTATGCAAAGTGGGATGAGTGAATTTGGGTTCTTGTTCGTCAATCAAAGCCAGTCCACTCATGTTGTCAGTGTTTAAGGAAATGCCTCGCAATTAATCGGTGAGGGCAACATACAAAGATTTTTCAAGATAACCAATAGGCAAAAATTTCGCAGTGTTATCAATTATTTTGCTGCCTATTCTTGCCGAAACCCCTACAGCAATTCCATTAATTAAAAAGCAAGAGAATTGAAGTGTAAAATTATTTCCTTGAAATACAGTTTCAGGCATTTCAACATATTCTTGATAAACTACAGGCAAGTGTTCATAATCACTTGACGAGTTATAAGCTGTCTCTGCCTTATCAGTTACAATTTTTATTTCAACTCCTTCACGACCAAAAATTGGCTTTGATACGAAAGGTATGTCAATTTTCTCTTTATCAAGAAATGTTGAAAGAAAGTTTTCTTTAACAGTCTTACTATAATTTCCGAAAAAAGACGATCCTAATTTTGTAATTAGAGCCATTAAAGACTTATTCTGTGTGATGAGTGTGTTTACTGGATTTATAAGAGCAACTTTTTTATTAAAAACTAGCGGTTCTAAAAAATCCCATAATCTAGCCCCACTTTCTGGAGCTAAATCTTCTACCATCCACTCTGTAGGATATATACGATATATGATATCAATTATTTCTCCATCTTTCCCATAAGCCCAATTGGTATCCATTCCTATACTCTCGATAGAGCAAAAAGAAGAATTGTAATCACATAGAGAACATAAATACTTTGCTGTACCCATATCTTCTATGGATTCATCCATTGCAGCAAAAACAACTCGACAATTTTCTACAGGCTTACTTAGATAGTTAGCTGTTAAATTAATATATTTATTTAACTCTCTTTTTAAGATTTCCTCTGCGTCTAAATTAGGATCTTGCTTCCCAAAATGTTTCGCAACAAGTCCGTTCACTCTAAAAGTTTCTACGATAAAAGTAGCAACTTCTGCATTACATTCTAGTAAAAAAATGCCCTTGTTCGTAACAGCAAAGTCACACCTCGCAATAAAAGGGAGTTGTTCAGATTGCCTAAGAAGTCTAAATGTTTCTGGAGGATATCCAAATTCAATAAGAGATTTATTATCTTGATCTCTCATCACATCAGAAGCTTTAAGTAAAACTGACCATACGTTTGACGTGATATTTTGAATTTTTTCGACAGTAGATTTTGAAACAGTAAGTACATCAAAGCAAGCATATTCGTCAATGTCATACCATGCAAAAACATCAAAATATTTCTTAAAAAAGTCATGTCTATTGCTTGTCATGATATTATCCTGATGCAGTCCCACTTCTAGTACTTCCAAATCCACTTGCTTTTGTTACAGAAGTACCTCGTGTATAAGGCTTTACATATGTACCATCTTTTGTTGTGTAACCACTAACATAAGCGGAACCACTACGGTATAAAGTAACCCCTTGGGATCGGTAAATAGGATTAATACCTATATTACTGTCTATATCACCATTATCAGAATTACTATTGTCAGCTAAATAATTACTACTGTCAGGAGTTAATGAAAATGGTGGGTTAGGAATATCAATATTAATGCCAAGCTTGCAATAGTCTTCACTTTGAATTGGACTACTCTTATCTTTCATACATTTTTGTATTTGGGAGATAGCTGTATCTAGTCTGTCAATGTTTTGATCGTAGTAACCAACCATTTCCAAAG
>JAYTWB010000495.1:0-3426 GCA_043743655.1 Cyanobacteriota bacterium
TATCAAACTTGCCAGGGCGATCGCGTTCGACCAATCGAAATCCGTGCGCTGTCACCTTGTGTTTCAGAGGAGCCGCAATCATATAAAACTCATCATCTTCACAGACTAGCCCTGCCTTGACCTTATGAACCTTGATCGAATAGGAGAGCCGCGTCTCGCTATAGCGCAAACAAGCATCGAGATATTCACCCAAACCGACAGGACCATAAATATCAATATGGCTAACATTTCCCGCCATTCCACAACTAGCCAGTAACCCTGGTAAACCAAAAATATGATCGCCATGCATATGCGTGACAAAAATCTTGGTGATTTGGCTAATTTTTACATCACTCCGCAGTAATTGATGCTGCGTTGCCTCACCACAATCAAGCAGCCACACTTCGGCGCGTTGTGGTAAACGCACCGCCACACTGGACACATTCCGCCCACGGGTCGGAACCCCTGAGCTAGTACCGAGAAAAGTGATTTGCATATCTAGTCATCTACAAAAATTTCGATACGGCGATTGCTTTTGCCGCCACTGTCACCAGCACTGCTAGCTAAAGGACGACTAGCGCCATAACCGACCACCATCCAATAATAAGTTTGTTCGCCTCGCAATTTTGCCAAATATTCTTTAACCACTGCGGCGCGTAAATAGGACAGATTTATTTCATCGCCCTTGCTGCTCAAATCCATATGCCCATTAATCCGCACTCGCTTACCTTTTTCGAGGGGCAATTGTGCCGCCACTTCATCTAATAATCGAAAACTTTCGGGTCGAATGCTAGATTTACCGACATCAAATAAAGCGTCGGCTGAAAGCGTAAACTGTTGCTTTTTGTAGTTTAAAAAGTTAAATGAGGGTTGCCACACCCATTCTGGATGCATAAAGGCGATCGCTAGACCAATACTCATACCCGCGATCGCACTAGCGCTCAAAACCAAACTGCGAACGATAAACGTCATCGCAGGATGAAATGCGGAACGAGAATCACCAGACGGCTTGCCCGAAGATTTACCTATTGACTTATCTGGAGTCGGTAAATTTGCCACTACAACTACATCAGCTCCTTGAGCGTAATATTTTTTGTTTTTGATTAATTATTTTTTCTTGGCTTTAGCACTAACAGTTGTGTCGATCAGTTCTAACTCAGTCGCCCGAAATGAAACCATCTTTTCCCAATTGCCACCACCAAAAATCACGGCAACGCGATCATCGGTCACACGCTGCACTTGTCCTTGAAATCCATAATAGGTATCGCCTTCATTGACAACACGCACAGCAGAACCTGGAAATATAATTGGTTGCATGTCTTTACTAAACCTGATTAGTTTTAATTTTGATTTGGCTCTAGATAAGCTCATTCTATTACATAGCTGTCGCCAGTCTTGTTAGGACACAAAACCAAAAGACGAGTTGCACCGCTTCGCGGCGCTTTTAAAGATTTATCTGGGTTTTTAATAAGCGTAAAGCCTTGTATTAACAAAAAAAACATTAACCCCAAAAAATATTAACCAAAAGAAATGATTAGATACGAATCCTGAAACTTTGCACCTGTGGCTTGTTTGCCAGCTAATTCAGATGGTAAGAAAATATTACGGCGCTGATCACCTGCTTCAATGGTGACTTCTGGTCCTAGCTGAATCAGCTTGACTTGTTTTTTATTAAAAGTTGGCAAAAATAGTTTGACTTGTTTATCAGCGATATTGATCGCGATTGGTTTAGGAGCAAGATTTGCGCTTAATGGATCAGGAATGGCTAATTCAGCGACTTGATCAGGAATTTCACAAACCGTCAAAGGTGCGAAATCTGGCGCGGCGATCGCTTCACGCGCGAACACACCACCAACGGTCAAGCCCACTTGCTGAGCGCTGCCCCACAGATATTTGGCGGTGGCGATCGCATAGCGATCGGCAGTAGTTACCAAATAAGCAGCTACGCGATCAGGATCATTAACTGCTTTTTGACCGCGCGTTAATACTGAAGACATCTCCCCAGCTTGCTGTGAAATATCATCAGTAGTAGAAACTTGGAGGATGCTTCTTAAAATCGGCTCAACAAAAGGTGAAATCGACTGCCCGATCGCCGAACCTGTCAATACCTGCTTAAAGCGGCGTAAATACCAACCTAAAATCTCAGGCATTCCCAACATGCGTAAAGTTTCGAGGTCGCCCGCACCATCATAAATAATTACGTCATACTTGCCTGCTGCATCGCATTCTCGCAAATAGCTCAACCCCAAGGCGATATCCATTCCAGGCAGAATCCCTAGTTCTTGACCATAAACTTCTTTAAAAAAAGGAGTCCGCAAGAATTGGCTTTCTAGCCCTTTCATTTTGTCCCAATACTTTTCGAGCAGAGCTGTGGACTGCAAATGTACTGCTGCAAAATTTTGAGCAATTAATTTAGGCTCACTGGTCAAATCGCAGTCAAGTCTCATACTGAGACTGTCACCCGCTTGTTGACCAATAAATAAAACTTGTTTGTTTTGGGCTGCCAAAGCACGCGCGATCGCGATCGCAGTTGTGGTCTTGCCAACACCACCCTTACCGAGAAATGTCAGAATTAAGCTCATAAAAATATCTCGTTAAGATTCTTCTAGCTTTTTCAAAGCTTGCTAAGAAGGTACAAGATGTCGCGCATTGCCCGATATCTTGTACCTTCTCAGATCAGGCTACTGATTCTAACTCATCGGCAAAGAACCAAGTCTTGCTGCTGTCAGGAAACTTAACGATGTAGCCCCATTTGCCACCATCGAGAATTTTCTCTTCTTTGATGACTCCGACTTCACCAATTTTTTTAGCGATCGCTTTGACACCACTATCTTTTAAGCTACGAACCCGAACTCTTTGACCAACTTGCATAATTTTTGATTCTCGTACCGAACTCAATTAACCATTTGCGTTTGCTTTAAAAAGTCTACATTAATAGAGCTAACAACTCGCGAGGAATGCCAAGATGCCAAATGTCAAGATGCCAGTGACGATCGCTCAGCTTCAAAAGTGGAAACAGCAAAAAAAACCGATCGCCGCACTCACGGCAGCTGACTATGCGATCGCCAAACTATTAGACAAAGCGGGTGTAGACCTGATTTTGGTCGGGGACTCTCTGGCGATGGTGGCTCTTGGTCACAAAAACACGCTTCCTGTCACCCTTGACACGATGATTCATCATGCTCAAGCCGTTGGGCGTGGAGTCGAAAATGCGCTGCTAATCGTTGATTTGCCATTTCTTAGCTATCAAGTTAGTCCTGAAGATGCGCTGCGATCGGCAGGGCGAATTTTTAAAGAAACTGATGCGCGCGGCATCAAGCTCGAAGGTGGCTATCCTGAAATGGTAGAAACAATTCGTAAGCTAGTCCAAGCGGGAATGCCTGTGATGGGGCATGTGGGACTCACCCCACAATCTGTGCATCGGATCGGTTATCGCGTGCAAGGAGC
>JAYTWB010000496.1:0-1798 GCA_043743655.1 Cyanobacteriota bacterium
AATCAAACTTAGGAAAAGTTGAAACTCGCGAATTATTACCAACTTATTACGAGGCTGTTGATCAAGACCTTGATTGTCAAGCGATCACGCAAAATCAAGGCGATCAGTCCAGCCTAACAAATTAAAATATCCATCCGATTCTGATTTAAATTTTGGTCAAAGAATCAAAAACTGTTAACGACTGGCTCATTTAGAGATGTGTCATGATCACTCAAATTCCGCAACTGATATCAGAGCCGATCGCAACATATAAACTGCGAAATATCCTTGCGTCTGTCGATACGATGAGTTGCCCTCACAAGCTAAATTTTCATCTACATACTGTGTATTCTGATGGCAAAATGCAGCCTGAAGACCTAATCCAGCAAGCGATCGCGATGCACCTATCAAATTTAGCAATCACCGATCACCATGCGATCGCAGGATATGAAATCGCTAGAAAATATCTCGATCATTGCATCAGCCAATCTAGCGATCCCGAATCTCTGCCAACACTCTGGTCAGGAATAGAAGTTAATGCCAGTTTGATTTTTACGGAAGTGCATATTCTCGGTTATGGATTTGATCCCAACCATGAGGCGATGCAGCCTTACTTACAGGGTAAAACCACCGCAGGGCTAGACTATCAGGCAATCAGTGTAATTAAAGCGATGCATCTAGCAGGTGGATTAGCGGTACTTGCTCATCCTGCTCGTTATCGGCGATCGCCTGAAGAATTGATCCCCGCCGCCGCCGCTTTAGGCGTTGATGGAGTCGAGACTTATTACGGTTATGACAGTAGCGATCCTTGGAAACCTAGTCCCCGCCAAACTGAAGAAATTCGTCACCTTGCCGAAAGTAATGGACTCCTGCATACCTGTGGCACCGACTCTCATGGTTTTAAAATCAGTAAAAGACTTTAGACAAAAAACCTTATATAGCAAGGTTTTTTGTCTAAACAAGGAATTAAAACTACACAATATAGTTAACAATCAATGTAAAATTGGATACGGTTAGACCAACCCAAATAAAACTTTTTATGCTCTTAACAGAACTGGCTCCCTCGCCTGCTAAAAACACTGTCGGTTACGTCTTAGTGGTGGAGGACGAAGCGATTATTCAAGAGGCAATCGCCTTCTCTTTACGAGAAGAAGGATATACCGTTTTATTAGCTGAAGATGGCTACAATGCTTTGCAAATTGCCAAAACTGCGGCAAGACTAGATTTAGTAATTTTAGATGTAATGTTGCCCTCGATTAATGGGTTAGATTTTTGTCGGATTTTGCGTCATGAAGGCAATAATGTTCCTGTTTTGATGATTAGCGCTAAGGGGAACGAAAGCGATCGCATTGTCGGATTAGAAGTCGGAGCCGATGATTATCTCAGCAAGCCTTTTGGGATGCGTGAATTAGTAGCGCGTTGTCGATCGTTGCTGCGCCGTAGTCGCCGTGACTTTTTGGCAACCAACGCCACAGTTTATAAATTTGGGGATATCACCATGTACCCTGATGAATGCCGTGTCACAATCAATCAGGCTGAAATTAATCTCTCACCAAAAGAATTTCGCCTACTTGACTTGTTTATGAGCCATCCTCGCCGTGTCTGGTCGCGCGAGCAGCTACTCGAAAAAGTTTGGGGTGTAGACTTCGTGGGCGATAGCAAAACTGTGGATGTGCATATTCGCTGGTTACGCGAAAAAATTGAAGTCGAGCCTAGCGATCCTAAACACATCGTTACAGTTAGAGGCTTTGGCTATCGACTGGGCTAGTTAACTGGGTGCCTTCATCGTCAGGTACAGGATCGTAGCCGCCCATATGCC
>JAYTWB010000497.1:0-5510 GCA_043743655.1 Cyanobacteriota bacterium
GAAGATACCATTTTTATAGAATTAATCGAAAATCTCGCCGAAGAAGCAACTTTAGAGACCAAAACTAAATTTGATCATGATCTCTTATGGTCGCTATTAACTAGCTTGTTAAAGTATCCACCATATCCCTTATTAATTGAATTTGCCGAAGCCTGTCTTCCATTTGTCGAGAATTTTGATAGATTTGTCTATAACTCAATCAGCGCATCCGTTGATTTATCTTACTTTGCCAAAAGAACCGACTTAGCGATTGGTCTGCTAGAGTTATGTTTGCGACTGACTCCTGAAGAAATAGAAGTATTAGAACATCTCTCGGCACTGCATCAAAATATCGGTAATCATGACCGAGGATTGGAAATCGCCAAGCAATGTTGTGAGTTATCGGTCAGATTAGTAGACAAGTTCTTTTCCCATGCACTATTGTTAAAAGCTTTTTTAAATAAAGGCGGTAACTGGCAAGAAGCTCTATCAACTTTTGTCACCCATCAGTCTTTACTTTCGTCACTTATCGCTGACAAACCAACAGAGTTGCCACAGGCTCTAGTCAATCGGCTCTATACTGCTAACTACTTTGCCCCCTATATGCGAGATGATCCAAAACTCAATCGCGCTATGCAAAATCGAATTTCTCAACTCTGTCAAGCTAATACAGAAGTTGACTTGTCAGCCCAAATGTCTAAGTTTCGCGATCGCCCCAGTTCTCAAAAGCTGAAGATTGGGTACATTTCTCACTGCATGGCTTCTCATTCTGTGGGTTGGCTAGCCCGTTGGTTGATTCGTCATCACGATCGCGATCGGTTTGAAATCTATGGCTACTTCCAAGTCTATCGGCAATATCCTGATGATTTGCAGTCATGGTACGAAAGTCAAATGGATAAGGTTTACCGCGCAGGTATCGATGATTCGGGTGAATGTAGGGAGATGGCAGATCAAATTTATCAAGATCAGATTGATATTTTGGTCGATCTAGATAGTATTACCCTAGATGGTACTTGTGGAGTCATGGCTCTTAAATCTGCCCCAATTCAAGTTACTTGGCTAGGTTGGGATGCTTCTGGAAGCCCCGCAATTGACTATTTCATCGCCGATCCGTATGTTTTGCCAGATGATGCGGAGCAGTACTATGCCGAAAAAATCTGGCGCTTGCCCGAAACCTTCATTGCCGTTGATGGTTTTGAGGTTGCCGTGCCTAGTTTACGCCGCGATCAATTAGATATTCCTGCTGATGCGGTGGTTTACCTGAGCGCCCAGCGTGGCTACAAACGCCATATCGATACTATGCGTATGCAAATGCAGATTATCAAGGCTGTCCCCAATAGTTTCTTTTTGATCAAAGGGCTAGGTGATCAAGATTCTATCAAAGAGTTATTCACTCAAGTTGCCATCGAGGAAGGCGTGAACCCTGATTGTTTACGATTCTTGTCAATAACTGAAACTGAAGCAATCCATCGCGCCAATCTCGGCTTGGCTGATGTAGTGTTAGATACTTATCCCTACAACGGAGCCACCACCACCCTCGAAACTTTATGGATGTGTATTCCTCTAGTTACTAGAGTCGGCGAGCAATTTTCGGCTCGCAACAGCTACACGATGATGGTTAATGCTGGCATCTCGGAAGGAATTGCTTGGAGTTCGGCTGAATATGTGGAATGGGGAATCCGACTAGGAAAAGATGCGACTTTGAGGCAAGATATTGCGGCGCGTCTCAAGGCTTCTCGCCAAACTGCGCCATTATGGAATGGCGAAAAGTTTACGCGTGATATGGAAAATGCTTATTTACAGATGTGGGATATTTATAAAGTGAACTCATGAACTAACTTATAAGGTTCTGAGACCCCAGCCACTCTCCCTTTGGGAGAGGGCTGAGGGATATTTTCGTTCCAAGTAACATCAGTAATCTAACTAGAAAATGCTAAAGACTATGATTCACATCGCAGGGAGATTCTTGATCTTCGACTTTATGTTTTAAAAGAACTTCACTATTCCATGGATCGAAAGGAATTAGTTTTTGGCTCAACAGATGTGGACGAAAGAAAAATTTACTGACTTCATTTAGCATACAAGCAGCAAATGAGAAAGAGCTATTAGAAATTGCCATGGCATCGCAATGGCTTAATAGATAGAAGTCAGTATAAAAGTCTGCTAACTGCATATCTATCTCTAAGTCATGACTGGTTATAGGCATATAGTCAATGAAATCGCCAATTACGTTGTCAATATCATCGCTAGCAATGAATAAAACGGGGTCTTCTAAAGTGTCCCAAAATCCTTCTAACCAGTCTCTATACCACTGGGTCGGCGCGTTAAAAAATATTCCATGCCCGTAATCGCCTCTTCTTAGATGAATACCCACGATAGTCTTACCAAAAGAGCGTAAACGATCTAAAGCTAATTCCATTTGAGATGCAATTTCGGGGATCGGCTGAAATAGCGATCGCCACAAATCTTTGTAAGCAGAATAGTACTTAGTATGGTATTGAAAGTACCCTACAAAATCTACATTAAGGTACAAAGGATCAGAATTAGGTAAAAGTGCGATCGCCATCTCCTCATCGCTGTTATCAAGGTCTGTAACTATGGGAAACTGATACGCTTCATGTCTAATGTCTGGGTCATGAAGTCCAAATAGGGTTTGTCCAATCCATGACGAAGTTGCTATTCTTAAATTGTGATTTTTAGCATAGATTTTTAAAAAAGCATATTGGAAAATCTGATTAGCAAAACGTCCATTTTCACCAATAGTGGACATCGTCACAATCGGTTTTTTGACATAAAAGGCATCACCCCAACTGCTGTGATAAGGAGATGTCGTAGATACACGCTCAAATCCATAAACACTCAAAAAATCATCTAGATCATGAACTAATACACAGCCTTCATACAACTCAGCATAGTTAACTTCGATATTAATCGCATCCATAAATCGCAAAGTTTCCGATGCTCCTTGCAAAGCCATCAATTCGGCTCCTTGAATATCGATATTCAGGAGATTGTATTCCGTTAAATCAAGAGATTTTTCTTTGACCAAAGTATCAAGAGTTTTGGATTGGACTTTGATTTGTCGCTCTTCTGTAATTTGAGGATAAATCTGACTATGCACCTTTAAAGGTAATAATGAACTACTTTGATCCGCCGAAGTAATCCGTAAAAGAGCTTCGCCGTCATAGTGATTAATTGCACAGTTTACAGAAGAAATAAATTGATTTTCATAGTTAGCTAATTTCTCCTGAAGGCGGGCATATACTTCTGGATTTGCCTCAATCAAAAGCATCTTTTTGACGTTCATTGCCAAGTATTCATCGATCTCTTGCCCTTCATGCGCTCCGATATGAATTACGCCACGAGGTTCAACTTGATGTTTGGCACAAAGCTCATTTAAGTCCAGCATTGTCGGTTCTTCGCCCATGAGCAGAGGGCAGATTCTGGTATTAATCGCGAGGAAGTTACTATATTGATAGTCTTCATAATCCAATGAAAAAATTGGCATAAATTCTAAATCGTCAGGTTCAATCTTAAATATGAAGTAGTTATATTCTTCTAGAAGCTCATAAACTTGTCTTAGAGTTGTACCTGCATCTTGATAAGTACCTCCATATTCAAACTGAACTATATCAATCGAACCGCTTTTTAAGAGACGAGAAGCACCTAATAACACATCTAATTCAGCTCCTTCGACATCAATTTTTAGAAAATGGAGGTGATGAATATTTCTTTGTTGACAATATTGATCTAGGGTAGTGGTGGCTAATGAGAGTCTTGTGGGAGTATTTAAATTTAATTGCTGCTCTACACTCTTCCTTCTATACATAGTACTTAGTCCTGAGTCCTGTGGATAGAAAAAGTACTCTTGAATTTTTTCATCCTTTGACAAAGCGATATTATTTAGGAAAATATTTCCTTGTTTGAGATTACCTGCAAAATTTTGGACAAGTGTGTAGTAAGTCTGTGGGATAGCTTCAAATAGATGCGCTTCAATATTGGCATGATGAAGTAGAACTTGTTCTGACCAATTGCCCATGTTTGCGCCAACATCGACAACAACGTTTCCAGATGAGATAAATCGCTGGATAATATTAATCTCACTATCTGTGATTTGGGCAAGAGATTGATGATTTATATGGTTTTCATGTTGCGCTTCAGATTGCGATTTGAGATTTTCAGGCATTTCTTTTTGAATCCACTCTTTTTGAATCCATTCTATTTTTTGTCTAGCATCCCCAAATCTAGGGTCAGCAAAATCTTCACTAGCGGATATGTTTTGTTCTAATGCGGCGATCGCTTTTTGCCATTCTTGGAGATTTATATGGCAACAACCTTGTAAATATAAGGACTCGGACACAATGAATTCTAAAGGTGTAACATTAGCCTCAAAGATAGCAGAGGATTGATTAGTGCCATTCACGCATAGGTCTATGGCAGTTTGAAAGTAAGCGATCGCTGCCAAGTCAAATTCAAGGAATGAGAATATTTTGCCTGCCAAATTAAAAATTGCAGGAAATTTGTTACACCATTTCAAAGCGTTAGGAAGAATTATAAAAAGGGTCTCTATATCTTTTTGTTGAAAATAGCGATCGCATAGCCTAGTCAACCAGCTCGGCACAAACAAAAAATCCAATGGGCGATCGCCAGTTAATAAACTGGGCATCAATCTCTCCATTGCTTGTTCATAGCATTCTGAAGATTTTTCTAATTCTCCAACACTTTCATAATAATCAGATAGATAACCTAAGAGCATTAAGTCAAGAGGTTCTTGAGCAGAAATCCTCTCTAGCATCGGAATATAAAATTCATTGCATTTTCGTAAAGAGTTTCCATCAGCATCTCCGTAATGTTTCACAAATCCTTTTTCTTGATTAAAAAAATCGATTTCTGGTTCTAAAAAAGGGCGCGCTTCATAAAATAACTGTTCGTGAAGTCTTCCTTTAAAACCCAATTTTGGATCGCGCCGAAATAGCCGAAAATAATATCCTTCGCGTATAAGCTCATCTGAGTCAACTCTGGTTTGGTATCTATATAAAGTATTACAAAGAATAGAAGCCCTTTGGGCTTTTAGATGGACTCTTAAGTCTTCCTGTAAAACAACTTCTTCATCAGCATCTAA
Organism: Cyanobacteriota bacterium; assembly: GCA_043743655.1. Lineage (GTDB taxonomy): Bacteria > Cyanobacteriota > Cyanobacteriia > Pseudanabaenales > Pseudanabaenaceae > Pseudanabaena. Next base: position 5,102 of record JAYTWB010000497.1, read on the forward strand.
AGATAAAATCCATTCTCCATTTGCATAACTATTTGCCTGATTTCGTGCAGCGGCAAAGTCGTCATGCCATTCGTAGTCATAAACCATTGCCCCATAGGAAAGTGCAATTTCTTTTGTGTTATCTTGAGAGCCTGTATCGACTATGACAATCTCATCGACTATGCCCTGAACACTATCTAAGCAGCGTGCTAAATTTTTTGATTCATTTCTGACGATCATGCATAGTGATAAATATGGTTTAGTCATATACTTAATTTACTGAGTGACTAGATAAGATTATTTGCAAATTTTTCTATTACCAATCCTACATGATTCTCAGAAATTCTACTAATCTACTTACGCTCTTATATAGCTGTCGCTAAGTATATTGGGACGTAAAACACAGGAAGAGAAAGGCGGCGCTTCGCGC
>JAYTWB010000498.1:0-1536 GCA_043743655.1 Cyanobacteriota bacterium
TTTAAAGCTCTTAGAGCTAAGTACAGAGCATCAGTACCTGAGTTACAAGCAACACCATATGCTGAACCAATATAGCTAGCAAACTCAGTCTCAAACTGACTGACAGCTTTTCCGCCAATGTATTGCCCTGAGGCGAGTACTTCTAAAGCAGCTTTATTAAGGCGATCGCCGATTTCTTGGTACTGCTGCGATACATCGAAGGGAGGGATTTTATTCACGTTGAGACGATACCTAGATTGCCTCAACTATTTTAGACGTTATCATGCAAACCACAATAAATAAGTAAGCGCCACGATATCGCGGCGCTTACTTATTTATTGTGAGTTTTATTATGGTTTTTGTTGTGGTTTTATTTCTTTTCATGACGCGCATAGTCATCTTGGAAGCGAATAATGTCATCTTCGCCCAAATATTCACCATTTTGAACTTCGATCAAGATCAAAGGAATGATGCCAGGGTTTTCGAGGCGGTGAGCCGTACATTTGGGGACATAGGTCGATTGGTTAGTGCTAATCATCGTTTCCTGATCACCACAGGTGACTTTTGCTGTCCCTGAAACCACAATCCAATGCTCGCTGCGGTGGTGGTGCATTTGCAGACTGAGGCGATGTCCAGACTTCACTTCGATGCGTTTAATCTTATAGCCACGTCCTTCTTCGAGCGTAGTAAATGAACCCCAAGGACGCTCTACGGTAGGACCGTGCATTGCATCTGCGTTGATATTTACTATACTTGCGATCGCCAATGGAGCTTCTTTTACTGGTGACATAGGTGCAATTTAGAAAGCTGATTGATGTTTAGAATAACATTATTAATTTAGGTTGAACAAATTATGCACGAGCTTTTACGCGTAGGAAATCCTGCTCCAGATTTTGCCGCCAATGCGGTGGTTGATCAAGAATTTACAAAGATTAAACTCTCTAGTTATCAAGGTAAAAAATATGTAGTCTTGTTTTTTTATCCGCTGGACTTTACATTTGTCTGCCCTACAGAAATTATTGCTTTTAGCGATCGCTATGAGGAGTTTGCCAAGTTAAATACCGAAGTTATCGGTATTTCTGTTGATAGCCAATATGCTCATCTGGCTTGGATTCAAACCTCGCTTGCGGATGGTGGATTGGGAGGAGATATCAAATGTCCGCTTGTGTCTGATATTACCAAAGCGATCGCCACCGCTTTCAATGTGCTTGATCCAGTCGCGGGAATTGCCTTACGCGGCTTATTTATCATCGATAAAGCGGGAATCGTGCAGCACGCAACTATTAATAATCTTGCCTTTGGACGAAGCATCGATGAAACTATGCGTACGCTCAGAGCTATTCAACATACACAAATTTATGAAAACGAGGTTTGTCCTGTTGATTGGCAACAAGGCATGGCAACCATAAAGGTAACAAAGTAAAACGCTTTACTTTATCGGAAAACTGGGTTTAAAACCCTGCCCTTCTAGTGCGGCTTTATATTCTAATTTAACAACTGACATAGTAAATCTTATTTTAGAATAAATTACATAAGAATCAAGTTAACCATGATAGT
>JAYTWB010000499.1:0-2783 GCA_043743655.1 Cyanobacteriota bacterium
CTTAATTACCAACAGTTGCAACCTGATTTCTTACGGCGTGAATTCCGACAATATCAGCAAACTTTACTGACTAATATTGGAATTTTAGTCGGACTAACGGTGATCGGCACTTTTGGTTATCACTTGATCGAAGGCTGGAATTGGTTTGACTCTTTCTATATGACAATTATCACCCTTGCTACGATTGGTTATGGTGAAACTAATCCTTTGCACTTAGAAGGGCGTATATTTACGATCGCTTTGATCGTGATGGGAGTTTTGAGCATTAGTTATATCGCGGCTCAGTTTACGGCGGCGATCGCCAATGGTCATATTTACAATATTTTTCAAGCGAGGCGACAGAGAAAAGTCATGGAGTCATTAAACCAACATTACATAATTTGTGGGTTTGGGCGGACGGGGCGACAAGTCACAGCTGAGTTTGCGGCTGAGGGTGGAATTTCATTTGTAGTGATTGATAGCGATCCTGAGGCGATCGAGCAAGCTGAGCTGGCTGGTTATCTTGCTGTGCAAGGCGATGCCGCCCTCGATCACACATTATTTTTTGCAGGAATTGAACGCGCTGTTTGTATTGTGGCGGCGTTGCCATCGGATGCGGAAAATCTTTATACGGTGCTATCAGCAAAAACTTTAAATCCTGAAATCAGGGCGATCGCGAGGGCAAGTACCGAAGAGTCGATGCAAAAGCTGCGGCGCGGTGGTGCTGACGAGGTGATTTCGCCCTATATCACGGGCGGTAAACGCATGGCGGCGGTGGCTTTGCGACCACAGGTGATGGATTTTGTCGATGGCATTATCGCGGGTTCAAATCGATCATTTTATATTGAGGAATATCGCATCGACACCCCTAACTATGTTGGGGTTTCCTTGAAACAGGCAAGTTTGCGATCGCAGACAGGTGCTTTAGTCTTAGCGATCAGACGGGCTGATGGCGATGTGATTGCGGGACCAGATGGCAGTACCGAAATTTTGCAAGGTGATGTTTTGATCTCCATGGGAACGCCTGAGCAATTGAGGGCGCTCAATCAGTTACTTAGTCCGCTTTCTAAAAAGCCAAATATTTTGCGGTTACCACGAAATAAATGAAGCCCCCAAATAAATAAAGCTAAAAATGAAGCTAGAATTTATTTCTCCAGTGCGAACTCTTCAGATCGAGATTGCCAATATTATTAATTCAAGATTTGAGATTTCTTTAGCTCCTAGTGAAGTTTTAATTGATGTTTGCTATCCGAAGTATGACGCTCATTACACATCGGCGATCGCCCTAGCGATCGCCAATCGGCTAAATAAAAATCCATTAAATAAAAATCCATTGGCGATCGCTGAAGAAATTTGTTTACCGAAAATATCTTCGCAATGGCAAATCGCAGCATTTGGGAAAGGCTGGTTAAATATTTTTTTAAGTGAGCAATATTTGGCAGAAAGTTTATCTGCCTTGAATTTATTTGCGTTAAATATTTGGCAGCCTGATATCAGCGACATGTTCATAAATTCTGTTGGGGAATCGCCTGAACCAACCATGCAATATGCCTATGCTCGTTGCTGTGCATTAATCAGATTGGCAAACAGATCGATAAATTTTCTAATCACAGATATAGTTTGGGATTGTATAGAACCAGCCGAAATTAGTTTGTTGATCCAACAGTTGGCGATCGCTGATCTTTTAGAAAGCAATGCTCATCTAGATAAAGCTAAATTATCGCGATCGCTAGCGACCATTTTTTTGCAGTTTTATGATCGCTGCCGAATTTTTGGGGTCATGCCCGAAATAGCTTGTCGCCGATTATTGCTAATCCGAGTTACCCAAAAACTTTTATTAGCGATCGCCCCGCTAGGTATTAATTACGCGATCTACTTATAGCGATCGCCATAGCAACATGGCATCACCAAATGAATAAAAACGATATTCTTTGGCGATCGCCTCTTGGTATACCGACATTAAAAACTCGCGTCCATCTTTACCCAAAAATGATGACACCATCATTAACAAACTTGACTTCGGTAAATGAAAATTGGTAATCATGCCATCTAAAACCTTCCATTCATAACCCGCATAAATCATTAAATTAGTTTTGCCTGTAAAAGCTTGCAAATTTGCACTTTCGAGAGATCGCGCGGCAGTACTACCCACGCCAATCACTCGACCACCGCGTGCCTTTGTGGCGATGATCTTGGCGATCGTCTCCTCTGACACATCGCACCACTCGTTGTGCATAACATGTTGAGTAATATCCTCGGTTTCGACTGGACGGAAAGTGCCAATCCCAACATGTAAAGTCACAAAAGCTTTGTCTATGCCCTTGTCTTGCAATTTTTGAAATAACTCTTCTGTAAAATGTAAGCCAGCAGTTGGAGCCGCGATCGCCCCTGACACCTCAGCATAAATCGTTTGATAACGGTCAGGGTCAGCATGGGAATCGGTGACATAGGGCGGCAATGGCAGTGTTCCTAGCTGCTCAATAATTTTGTCAAGGTTTGCCCCAGCAGGAATATGAAACTGTAACTCGCGCGCTCTTGTGGTGGTCTCAATGCCTTCGACAGTCGCCTTAACATCTTCCGCAAAAATAATCGTGCTGCCAATCGGTAATCGCTTCCCCGGCTTGACCAATGCCAGCCAGCGATCGAGTCCGATCGGCTCCATCAACAATATCTCGACAGGCACACCTGACTGCTTATGCCCATACATTCTTGCAGGAATAACTTTGGTGTTATTAAAAACTAATAAATCCCCTGCTTGCAAAAAATTTGGCAGATCGTAAAAGTGGTGATGCTGTAAATTATGG
>JAYTWB010000500.1:0-2673 GCA_043743655.1 Cyanobacteriota bacterium
GACGCTTGGTAACTCGATCGCGATCGCTTGCTGTTGCATCTTTTTAAACACGTTATAAAACCCATTCGCTCTTGAAGGCGTAAGACTCGCGACTAGCCCTGTATCTTTAATGAAATCTGGCGTGAGCAACTCAATTTCTTTTTGGGTCAGTCCACTCATGCAAAGTGCTAACAAACCTAAAAATCCTTTACTAATCAACGCATCTGAGTCGCCAGCAAACACAACTCGCTCATTTGCGTCTAGTTTGGCTACCACAAACACCTGCGAAACACATCCTTGAACTTTGTTTTCAGGTGTTTTGAGGTGATCAGGAAACTCGGCTAGCTTCTTCCCATATAAAATCAACTGTTCGTAACGTTGCTTTGGTTCGGTGAGTCTTTGAAATCGCTTGACAGTGCGATCAATTGCTTCGGGTAAATCGGTTGGACTTGACTGCATTTGCTTTGAAAATCTGGTATTAATTCCAGTCTAACCGATCAGATAGAGGCAGCGCAAAGCGCTGTATCTATCTGATAAAACTTTTTGAAAGCGTGGTGGAGCCACGCTTTCAAAAAGTTTTATCGGTTTGGCTGTATCTGATTTGTATCTGATTTGAACCTTTTAGTCATAGCTGAATGTCTAAACCAGCGTAATTAGTTAAAGGTCACATCATGAAAAGCTTAATTTTGCCAATTCTCGCAGTTACTTCTGTCCTCAGCGCGATCGCATTTCTCAATCCCAGCTCAGCATCAGCAGGAACAATCCGCGATCGCGAAATCAATCAGCAACAGCGCATTTATCAAGGGGTGAAACAAGGTGAAATCAATCGCCAAGAGTACCGAAATTTGGAAATCCGCGAAGCCAAAATTGCTGCCGAACGCCGTGCTTTTCTCCGTGATGGCAACTTGAGTTCCAGAGAAAAATTGCGTTTAACTAACGATCAGAACCGCGTTTCTCATGCAATTTATCGCGATCGCCACGACTAATTTTGCGGATAATTTTGAAGGAGCGCACATTGCGCTCTGAGAGCCAAGTATACAAAAGTCTCGCGCGGCGAGACTTTTGTATACTTGGTATAGCTGCGTAGTGAAATCCGAATAGCGACAAAGGTTAGCTGTGATTAGATATCAGTACAATAGACTGATAGTAAACCGTAAACATAAATCATGATCCCAACCGTAATCGAACAATCTGGTCGTGGCGAAAGAGCCTTTGATATTTTTTCGCGTCTGCTACGAGAAAGGATTGTATTTTTGGGACAACAGGTTGATGACAGTATTGCCAGCATCATCGTTGCTCAGTTGCTCTTCTTAGAAGCTGACGATCCTGAAAAAGATATTTTCTTATATATCAATTCTCCTGGTGGGTCTGTGACCGCAGGGATGGCGATTTATGACACCATGCAGCACATTCGTCCTGATGTTTCCACAATCTGTGTCGGCTTGGCAGCTAGCATGGGTGCTTTTTTGCTCACGGGTGGGGCAAAGGGTAAGAGGCTGTCGTTGCCACATACGCGAATTATGATTCACCAACCGCTCGGTGGAGCGCAGGGGCAAGCGACTGATATTGAGATTCAAGCGAAAGAAATTCTTTATCACAAGAGTCGACTCAATGAATTGATGGCATTCCACACTGGGCAGCCGATCGAGCGCATCACTGAGGACACTGATCGCGATTTCTTCATGGCTCCGACTGAAGCAAAAAATTATGGACTGATCGATGAAGTCGTCAGCCAACGTCCAAAATTTGAAGTTGCGGCATAACTAATAATTGCAAATAAACAAGAAGCAGCTGACAGCTAGCTTTCTTGTTTATTTTGGTTATGTTGCTAGGGATGATTCAAATATTGAAAGTTGTTCTCTTGTTTTCATGAAATCTTCAGGGAAAAGATCGAAGCTATTCCAGAAGGTTTGACAAGGGTCTTTTTTGGGGATGAGAACGATCGCATTGCCAACTTTTTTGATATAGACTTCTTCGCCGACTAGTTGAAATCCGTCTGGTAATATGGCTAGTTGTTCGTTGCCTTGCATTCTGAGTATGGCTGTGTTCATGATGTTTATATTTCTGAATTAATTCTAAGCTACAAGTTGGTAAATCGCGGGACGATAGCGGGGTTGGGGGATTGTTTTGTTTTCTGCTTTCGCTGCTGCTAGCCATGCGGTTTTTGCAAGAATGACTTCATGCAGTGCTTGTTCTGGACTTTCGCCGATCGCAGAGCAATATTTCAAATCAGGAATATCGGCAATATAGGCTTCGTCTTCTTCGCTATAGAAAATATTGATGTGATAGTCTTTCATGATTTAGTCTCCTAGTTGCAGGTTGTATTGTTCGATGAGTTGGAGAAATTGTTTGACTTGATAGGGTTTGGCTTTGCCGCTATAGTTTTGGATGTTGATTGGTTCGGGTATGTCGGGACGGATAAAAATGTGATGACTTCCATTGATGCGCGATCGACTAAATCCAAATGCTTCGATGAGTGTCACCATGTCGTCAAAGGAGACATTTTTAGTTCCTGTCAATATTTTTTCTAGCAGCTTCCATTTTTTGCTCATGAGACTACTCAGTATTTGAAGACAACCTCTTTACAGGAACTTGAAAATGTGGAATTTTTAACTCTTCTGGATGGATCGAGTTTTCAAACTCTTCAGAAAAGAATGGTAGTTGTTCTGAGTACTTTTTAAACGCTGTATTGTA
>JAYTWB010000501.1:0-2355 GCA_043743655.1 Cyanobacteriota bacterium
CACATCGCCTGATTGAGATATTTAGAGAGGAATGAATCAAATTGAAAAAGAAGTCATTAAAAAAAAGCTTTGTAAAGTCTCTATCAATATTTCGATTTAGTGGCAAGGCTTTAGAGCTAGTCTGGACGACTAGCCGAGTTTGCACCTTTGCGATCGCTATTTTTACACTGATTAATGGACTGCTACCTGCGGCGATCGCTTATGTTGGCAAATTGATTGTCGATAGCGTGGTGTTAGCTTCGCAAAATGGAACTATCAGCGATCGCCATCTGGCATTGAGTTATGTCGGACTTGAAGCGATCGCTCTGATCGTTTTGGCAGCTTCTCAAAAAGGTTTAAGCATATTCCAAGCATTACTGCGAGTTCAGCTTGGTCAAAGGGTGAACGTTTTGATTTTAGAAAAAGCACTTACCCTAGACTTAGCTCATTTTGAGGACTCAGAATTTTATGACAAAATGAGTCAAGCGCGATCGCAAGCTTCTAGTCGTCCACTATCGCTGATCAGTCGAATTTTTGGGCTAGTGCAGTCAGCGCTAACTTTGCTAACTTTTAGTGGATTGTTATTACATTTTTCGATTTGGGCAGTCTTAGTATTGGTCTTAGCCGCGATTCCATCTTTTATTGCCGAGACCAGATTTTCAGAACATGCTTTTCGGCTGTTTCGATGGCGATCGCCTGAAACACGTCAACAACATTATTTAGAAACTTTATTGACACGAGAAGATTATGCCAAGGAAGTACAGCTTTATCAGCTAGGCGATATGCTATTACAGCGTTATCACGATATTTTTGATCGCCTCTATGATGAGGATCGCCGTCTCACGATTCAAAAAGGGCTATGGGGCTATTTGCTGGGATTGCTGAGTACAGGTGCATTTTATGCGGCTTATGCATGGATGGTGATGGAAGCGATCGCGGGCAGGATCAGCTTAGGTGAGATGACGATGTATCTAGTTGTATTTCGTCAAGGGCAATCTACTTTTGCCGCAACTCTAACTTCCATCGGTGGCATGTATGAAGACAATCTTTATCTTGCTAATCTGTACGAATTTTTAGAGCAGCCAATTCCGCAGTCGCATGGCAAAATCAGGCAGGGAACTTTGCAAGAAGGAATTAGATTTGAACATGTTTCTTTTTGCTATCCTGAAAGTCAACAGCCTGTTTTAGAAGATATCTCGCTGCATTTACATCATGGCGAAAAGTTGGCGATTGTGGGTGAAAATGGCTCTGGCAAAACCACTCTAATCAAGCTATTGACGAGGCTCTATCAGCCCAGTAGTGGCAAAATCTTGTTAGATGGAGTGGATTTAAATGATTGGGATATTGATATATTGCGAAAAAGGATTGGCGTAATTTTTCAGAACTTTGTGCAGTATCAGTTTACAGTGGGAGAGAATGTTGGTGTCGGTGATATTGAACATCTCAATGACGATCAAGAATGGGAAATTGCCTCTGAAAAGGGAATGGCAAAATCATTTATTAATAATATGCCTCAAGGATTTGGAACGCAGTTAGGCAAGTGGTTTAAAGGTGGTCAAGAGCTGTCGGGTGGGCAGTGGCAAAAGGTGGCGCTGTCACGCGCTTTTATGCGATCGCAAGCTGATATTCTCGTACTCGATGAGCCGACCGCCGCGATGGATGCCGAAGCGGAGATGAACATTTTTAATCACTTTCGTTCGCTAACTAAAGATCAGATGGTGGTGTTAATTTCCCATCGATTTTCGACTGTACGCATGGCGGATAAAATCATCGTGATGGCAAATGGAAAGATTATCGAGCAAGGAAGTCATGAACAGTTATTAGAAGCTGATGGACGTTATGCTCATCTTTTTTCGCTCCAAGCCGCAGGTTATAAGTAAACAAAAAAAGCGGCACAAAAGCGCCGCTTTTGTGTCGCTTTTGTATCGATCTAGACAAAGCTAGCCGAAAAAAGACTAGCAATGCAGACCATACTGACCGCCCACATTGGCGATCGCAAGAATGGTAAATTCAAGATGTAAAACAAACTAAACAAAAATCTGGCGACTAAAAAGGCAAGTATATATAGCGAAGTTTTATCAGAAGCGACATTAGTTACATAAGCCGTCAAAGCCGCCGCCGCAAATAGGGTAAATGTCTCAAATGAGTTCTGGTGCGCCCATGTCGCACGTTTGGCATAGTCGGGTAAGCGATCGAACATTGCTCTTGGTGCATTCATATCCATACCGATAGTCACGCGCCCATAGGCAACAACCATGTAGGGCAAATATACAAGTCCCGCTGCGATCGCAATACCATATAGCAATATTTGAGATGGAGAAAGAGTCAGCTGCATGATGCCTTTTTTTTAGATGATTAAGTAGTAGGTGTTTTTAG